>JBLING010000289.1:0-3751 GCA_047639155.1 bacterium | reverse complement strand
CACTATTATTTGCCTTTAAACTTGTATGATATAAGATTACGAACGAATTCAAGTATAGTATAGAAGTTAACAAACGAGTTCCGATTCTTCAATGCAGCAAACTCAATCGGGAATTCATAGAAAGGGATGCCAAGACGACTAATTTTGATCATAATCTCCGCATCAATAAACCAATCGTCATAACTTAAATCCAGCTGTTGGTAAACACTGCGATTAAACATTTTGGGTTTGGAGTTTATGTCTTTCGACTTAACTGAAGGATACAACAGTTTGAAAATGAAATTATACGTGTTGGATATTATCGCGCGCTGAAATCCGTCTTTACGTTTTGCCCTAAATGTTTTAACCAATCCGTATTTCCCAGTTTTCATTTGATTATAGCACTCCGAAATGCTATCGATTGGAAACTGCTCATCTCCATCAATAAAGCATAAAAGAGCGCCTTTTGAAAAGCCAAGCCCCTGTCGCACATCCCAGCCCATCATGCCTTTTTTTACAACTGCCGTAACCTTAAAAATAGGGTCATTCTTGGCAATTTCATTAATAATTTCAGCGGTTTTATCAGAGGTTCCTTCGTGGTAATTCCCAACCAACACGATTTCGTAGCTGTCCGTAAGTTTCGAAACCTCAAGTTTAAGCTTCTTCGCAAAAGGGATGATATTTTCCTCTGCTTTATAACACAATACGACTACAGATAATTCCAAATTATTTATGACTACTATTAGAAATATGCAAATAAGGTAAATTTCGATTGAACAAAGTTAGTACACCTTTTTTAAGCTTGGTAATTTAGCAACTAACGATTTTCTAAGTTCTGCACTCATCCCATATTCAGGTGTTTTCCAACGAGTTGTCTTGAAATAGTCTATCGTTTTCTGAATCGATAAATCGAAATCACTAATGTTGATCTCCATATCCCGTAACATCTTGTTGTTGTCATAAGTATAAAAATCGCAATTCAACCAAAGTGGTAGGTCTGTCCACTCTGAGACATTATTATGCTGTAAGAATTTAGAATCTACTTGACACAAGTTTAAACGTTCGCCTAAACACTTCGCCGCTACATTGGCTATACGGTTAATAGATGATTTCGGGTGTGATGTAATGTTATATGTACTAGATGTTTCGTTATCAGTTAAAGCCCCGATAAAGGCAGCTACCAGGTCATTGACGTAAGTGAGGGAAAACACATTGGTGCCGTGATTTGGCATCCGAAGATAATGGCCCTTTTTTATGTGGCACAACCAATAATACAATCTGGCTGAGTTGTCGTACTTACCATAAACGAGCGCAGGTCTTAGAATACAATAAGGAATATCATATTGAAATAGATACAGCCATTCTACGAAACGAAGATTCTCACATTCTCAGTTGCTCTCTTGTGGTGACTTTCCAGTTTGGTGGGATGCTTATGGTCCACCCAAGGTCTTTACTTGTATATTCTTGTTCTTCGACCTTCCCTTCGTCGATTTGCTTGTTTGGGTCCAAGGGACGACAGGCAGAAAATAGGGAAACAATTCCTAGAAATAAAATGGTCTGTTTTATTCGCATTGGTTTATAATTAATAACGCCTTACTATGTTGAAGCGAGTTGTGCAATTTTTTTCTATGAAATACAAAGCAAATTACAAAAAGACAGCAAGCACTCGTGGATTGGTATTTATTTAGATGCACAGAATCAAACACACGAATTACGTTTTACTTAACTAACGTTTGTATTGGCTTTTTCTTTCAAATAAAGATAGAACGGAAACCCGCCAGCCAGTCCTAATGACATGGTGAGTAACCACACCAACCACAGTCTTTTGACGCCATGCTTTTTGCTGTCTAAATACGTCCAAATAAAGAACACCAAAACGGCAAACAGTAGGTCAATCATAAAAATTGTCGAGATTCGATTCGCGAACATTCCGTCTATTGTTGCTATTGGATTCGTGTATAAAAGGATGTTTCCGGTATCAACGGATTCGGCAAAAACAAGCACAGAAGGTGCTATAAAACCGATAATTGCAAGGGATAAAAAAAGAGTCTTTGCTTTCATTAGATTCTAATTGTAATACACCATAATTAAAGCGTTTACAGGGTTTTTGTTTAAATTTTTGGAATGAATTACGATAGAAATTTACTGTCGTCCTATTCAATACCTGGAGGGAATAGTGTGTCAATTCGTTTCTTCATTTCACTTGCTATTGTTGGTGCGTTCCCGTCTTCTTCTTCAAGTCGATCTATTATGTTGCGGTAACTTTGTTCGTCTCGGTTTTGGCTAAGCTTAAATACATTTTCCATTTGTTCAACTTTAATTTCAAAACCCACGATCCCTGGCAGCATTTTGGCAAGAAACTCGTCTGGAAGATTGTCGTAGAAAGTAGGTGAATCTGCATCATTTTTTTCGAATTTTAGCGTAAGCTTTTTCATGAAATCGATTAATCTCTCGTCATTCATAAACTTAATTTGTCCATTTACATGAATACTCATGTAGTTCCAAGTTGACCCAGTACGGGGATTGCTGTACCAAGACGCGCTCACATATGCCTGAGGGCCGGTAAAGACAGCCAGCACTTGTGGATTCTGTGTAAACACAATATGATGGTCTGTATTGCGCATCATATGCCCCTGCAAGTACCACACACCATTGCGTTCTTCGACTAGAATGGGTATTTGGGTTGCTACTTGCTTCCCAGAGGAGTCACTACCCGTTAAAAAAGCAAAAGGGTAGTCGTTGAGAAACTGGAACAATGTCTTTTTGTCGTCTTCCTTAAAGTATGAAAGGTTATACATGAATGAATATTTTCTCGTGAAATTTACTTTTTACGTCGCTCGCCTTGATAAGTTAATGTCAATATATAGCAATATACTTCTGGGTTTTCAGAGTGACAAAAGTTGAAATTTATTTTACTTAGATAAAGCTACACATTCAATTTGCCCTAAAGCGTACCACGGTAGGTCTTTATGACTTCGTTCCTGTATGTTAAATCATAATGAACATCATTGATCTCAAATATTCCATGAAATAGGGAAGGGGTTGGCTCAATGTCTGTCGGAAACCAGGTCTTTTTGGTTTCATAGTTCACCAAAAGAAATAAGCCGTTTTGCGTACCATTTGCTCCAAATCGGTCCAGGTTGCCTGTCCAGAGTTTGGACCCCATTTCGGTTTCTAAAACGCTGTTGAGCTTAACCAAATCATTGGAAGGTATTCCGATTTCATTTATACATAACAACTGCGATATATCAAATGACCGCTTGCTGTTATGGTTCTTTAAGTCATATCGGACTATAAATTCAAGGATGTTTCCAGCAGGGTCTAGAAAGTAAACAGAATCGGCATTCCAATCTTTAGGTCCTGGTTCAATGATTCTACCGTCTTCGTAGGTTATCACTTCTAATCTGGATTGTAACCACTTTATTGACGCATTAAGTTTGTTCGATGGGATTAAGAAACAGTAATGATATATAAATTCTGTTTCGGACGCTTTGAAGGTCAATTTCGTATGCCCAACTTGGATACTAAAATTTGAACGCGATTCATCTAGTATATCAAAACCAAAAACATCGCTAAAAAAAATGCGTTGCTCTGAGAGTTTGCTGGTATACAATGTAAGTGCTTTAATTTTCATTGCTGTTTACCTAATAATTGGTTTTAATAATACTGATTCTCCGTAAATATACCAGAATGTAGATTGGCTGCATTAATGGGCAATAGTTTTGTTGAAAAATAAGAACTATGAACCTATTAAATTTTATTGAAGAATTTC
>JBLING010000288.1:0-3769 GCA_047639155.1 bacterium | reverse complement strand
GGACTAAAACTTAAATTGACACCACATATATATTTTGACGCAAGGTATGAGTATACGGAATCTGGTTCTTTTCGAACAGTAGACTACAAAAATTCAGCATTTAACGGATTAGATTACGACTTAGGATTTAAAAGGCTGAATATCAATGCTGAGCAATTTAGATTTGGCTTTGTGTTTGACATCGGTGGTGACAACTACGAAAAGGTAGTTGATGAGCCAGGACATTGGGAAGAAACAACACAAACGTTATACGTCGACCCAATAGACTCTACCAAAGTTTTTGTTCCTTGTCCATGCGATAAACCAAAAACCAAACGGCGCAGCAGCAATCGCAATAACTATCCAGATATGCCACAAGAGAATCAGGGGAAAAAGAGGTTTCCGGGTTCTGAGGGAGGAATTTTTACCCCAGGGTCCGGTTCAGGTTCAGGCAAAGGTGATTTTCCTGGTATAAAAAAACCACCGGTACGATGGTAGATAGGATTGAAGATTTGTCTATGCCTGATTAGTGTTGACCGCTTCTAGTCAAGGGAATATTGTCCTGCGTCATATGTCTTACATCAAATCCCTACTCATAAACCATTAAAACAAATTTGTGCATAGTGGGTTTACGCTTAAAGCACTTTATTAAGTGTAAACCCGTTATTTTTGTAGCGGATTTGAAACGATTACTTTCCATACTAGTTCTACTCAGCCTGATATTCAGTTATACAGGCGTTCAGCTATGTGTCGATTTTTGTGGTGATACTATTGAATCAATACATTTTGGGGAGGATAAATCAGAAGCAGTTTGTCATTTAGGCGATTGTGGGCCACAACCAATGTCTGATTGTTGTGACTCAGAACAGATCCAGATTGAACCACATTTGTTAGACTACACGGTTACTTTATTCTCATCAACCAAAATGCCATTTGCATATGTGAAACGGGCGTTTTTGACCGATGCGACACACATCATACCGAACAACCAACCTATATATCCAATCTTTAGCAAATCACTTGTATCCACCCCCGTCAGGGCGTTGACTCAAGTATCTCTTTGCTAGACTTCACTTTTACCATCGTATAGCGGGTTACCCGCGTTTTTCGTTGTCAAAACGTAAATTTTAAATTAAAGTGAAAAAATGAAACAAATATTAATGTGTCTTATACTTTTAAGCTCTGGGTTTTATGCAAACGCAAAACACCTCCGTGGTTATGTGTATGGACAGGATAAGAAGAAAAAGGTTGTCCTCGAAGGGGCTTCAATTTTAGAATTGGGACAACCCAATGGAGCCTTAACCGATGGGAACGGCTTTTTCGAAATTGAACTGAACCCAAACACGACCCATATTGTTGTGAGTTACGTGTCTTTTACTACAGATACAATAGACATTACAAGCAAGGAGGCGGTTGAAATACTGCTCGAACCAGTTGCCGGAAGTCTTGGTGTTGTAGAGCTTAATAAGAAGCGTAGAACTTATGGGTTTAGGAGTCTAGATCCCAAGACCACCCTGCTTTTGCGGGAGCAAGAGTTTCAAAAAGCGGCATGTTGTAATTTGTCGGAAAGCTTCGAGAACGCACCGGCAATAGATGTTTCATTTACCGATGCGGTAACTGGGACCAAGCAGATAAAGATGTTGGGCTTAGACGGGGTGTATACTTCAATTACCAGGGAATTCATGCCATCGGTTAGAGGATTAAACGCTTATTACGGCCTGAGCTTCATTCCAGCGGCGTGGGTTGAAGGAATCCAAATCACTAAAGGCGCAGGAAGTGTTGTAAACGGTTTCGAAAGTATGTCTGGTCAGATAAACATTGAAATGAAAAAGCCTTATGGCGCAGATCAAGTGATGTTTGACCAATTTGTCTCTGAGTCGGGGAGGAGTGAGACAGACTTTATGATCCGTAGAGATTTAAGTAAAAAGGTTGCCACTTCAATCTTTGGAAGATTTGGCATCAGACCTACAGAAATTGATAGAAACAATGATGGCTTTTTAGACAATCCAACAAGCAGTCAATACCAATTGATGAACAGGTGGCAGTTCCATACCGACAATGGCTTGGAAGGACAGTTCAATGTCGCATACAACAAGGATAGCAAGACCGCAGGTCAATTCAACATGCCCAATCCGTACCAAGTGTTAATCGACAACGAACAGTTTGACGTTTGGGCAAAGCTTGGAAAGTCTTTTAAAGATAAGCCGTACAAGAGCTTTGGCTCTCAATATGCGTTTAACACCATTAACAGTCAGACAGTTTATGGATCAGAATCCAGTAACAAAACCATAACAACCAGAGGGCAGACGGCCTATGTGAATTTGATGTATCAATCCATTTTGGGTAATACCAATCATGCATACAAAACTGGAATTAGTGTTTTGTCAGATTGGGTTGAGGAGTCGTATGATACCTTTAACCTTGACCGACAAGAAACTGTTCCCGGTGCATATTTTGAATATACCATGAGGCCAGACAGTTTGTGGATATTGGTATCTGGCTTGCGTGCAGATTATAGCTCAATCTTTGGTCTATTCCCTACATATAGGTTTCACGGTAAACGGAATTCAAAGGACGAGAAAACAGCGTTACGCTTCTCGATTGGAAATGGGCGTCGAACACCAAATTTCTTCGCTCAAAACCAAAACTTATTGATTTCATCGAAGCCGATAGTCATTCATACTCGACCAGGTGAAACGATGGGCGTTATACAAGAATCATCGATAAACATGGGGGTTAGTCTGCAGAGAAAGTTTAAATTGACGTATATCCCCTCAGAGTTACAGCTCGACTTTTTTCGAACGACTTTTTACAACGAACTCCAAACAAATAGAGAGTCAAATGTTTTGGTATTGAAATCCTTAAAGAACGGAACAATCGCCAACAGTGCCCAAGCACAATTAGACTTAAAACCGGCGAGAAGAACAGAGATTAGGCTTGCTTATCGCTTGTTCGACGTGACATCGCTCTATGAAGGAAATCGTGTAGATAAACCACTGATTTCTAGACATAGAGGTTTTGTAAACGTTACACAAAGTACACGTAACAAATGGCAGTTTACTTCTACGCTCCAATTGTACGGTCAGCAACGCATTCCAGGATTGGATTTTAGCGCAGAGGACAATGGAGCAAGCTTCAGTACAGTGTTTCCTTTGTTGAATGCCCAAATTAGTAAACGATTTAAATCAAAGCCTTTCGAGGTGTATATTGGCGTTGAAAATCTACTAAACTATAAACAGGAAAACCCGATTTTAGGAGCGGCCAACCCTTTTGGTCCAACTTTTGATGCTACAAGTGTATGGGGACCAATATTTGGACGAATGCTTTATGGTGGATTTAGGTACAGGTTGAAAATTAAAGACGAATATTAAAACAAAAAATATGGCGATCTGTTGCAACATATTAGAACAATAGGTCGTCTTTTATAAAAGTAAAGAAGAATAAAATGAAAAGAACAAAATATATAGTATTGACTTTGCTCATAGTTGTGAGCCAGCTTGCGATTGCGAAGAGTGTTGTAAAAGAGTTTAAAGTAAAAGGGCAATGCGGTGAATGCAAAGAGCGGATTGAGACTGCGCTTGATTTACCTGGAATTAGCTTTGCTACGTGGGATGTTGAGTCAAAAGAGTTAACGGTGCGGTACAACGATAAGCGATTTTCTGAAGACCAAATTCATACGATTATAAGTGATTTGGGGTATGCCACGGCTAAAGTTGACGCAAACAAAGAAGCTGAAAACAAGCTGCCGAATTGTTGCAAGCCGGGCGGTGCGTCTCATTGCGGGGACAAA
>JBLING010000287.1:0-3791 GCA_047639155.1 bacterium | reverse complement strand
GTTTCTTTCTTTACCCATTAGTCTACGAAATCAACCAAAGGTTGCATCATCAAACATAAAAGATTGGTTTTTTCTTTATGGACTATAGAAGAGATTGTTATTCAATATGTTACGCTGCCTGACCTGAATGTAATACAGTCAGTTTTGATACAGATATTACAAATCCCAAACCGAACGTCGAGATTTACCGAGCTGATTTCTAATTTCCAGCCAAAATGCCACGAATAAGTAGATTAAAATGGGTGAGCCGAATGTGATAAACGATAGATAAATAAAGTACAATCGAATTCTGGAGTCTTTTAATCCCAGTTTTTCGCCCATATAGGAGCAGACACCGAAAAATCGTTGCTCGATGATAAACTTCCAAGTATTTAAAAACGTCTCTTTCATGTTACACTCGCTTTAGAATAGCGTGTCCTATTTGACAATTCAAACAGTTTTTAAAGATACAAAACTTCTGATGTAACTGCAAAACTCCTTGGGATTGCAACGCGTTGTCCACCTGAACACCGTTGTTTTTATAATAGTTTACATATGTGTTTTGTTCAGCAGGGATAGAAGACAACAAGTCCAGACAAATCTCTTGTAAATTTAGGTCATTTTGCTCGAGCCCATAACTGTAGTAAACGGGCACTATAGCATTGATAATTATCGAATGAATTAAGCTCGAGCCAATCCTTTTTTGTTTTGCGTTAGAGGTAACGTCAAATCGATAATGTGTCTCCCAGTATTTTGAAATTTCTTTGTCAAACAGAAGCTGAAGATCTGGTAATCTCATTTTGTCTTTAATTGTTCCAAACAGGCTGTCGGTATTAAATATAACTGCTGCAAGTTGTGCTATTCTAACAGGAGGGAAGTTTGCAGGCCTCAATCGCAAGAATTTCCAACTTGAGATTGGAATTGGTAATAAATTATGTTTTTGTTGATAGAAGGAAAACTCACTGTACAACGACTTAGGGTAATTGTCCTTGTGTTTTCCATGCAAAAAACCAGCGACACCAAAAAACAAAGCGACTATCGTATCAGGTTGATTTTTGTATTTGCTCAGTAAACTCAAAGGAAGTTGCTTGGCGAGTAATTCAAACGGTAACGCATTAATTCGCATCCCAAATGATCGAGAAATCAATTGATACAGGACTTCCTGCCAATCGTGATTGCTGGATTTGAGCTTGTCGTAAATGGTTAAAGATTTGGCTTCCAGCCGTTCGATCGAACGTGCCTCGAGGGTTAACGTTTTGATGTGATTGGGTACTGACGGAAGTAGATTCTCACAAGGTATTTGGTGGCTGTTGTTGGTTAGACTTTCATATAGTTGATATTGTGAATCAGAAATGATTGAGCGCAACTCTAAACATGGAATCACGGTGTTATTTGTACGCTTGACTTCTGCGTCATGTGTATGCACAACGTGAAGCACTGTCCCGTCATAAGCGGCATCAAGGTGGTGGTTGTGTTTAAACCAATCGCTGCTGTTGATGTGAATTTCAACATGTCCTGCCCATTTATGGTTTTCAATGGATATTAAGGCATTTTGAAAATCTGGACCGCCGTCACTGTGTGCTAGTCCAGGTTTAATGATACCGAGTTTCTGTCCACTTGTTGTTTGTAAATTTTGGTGGTCGAATTGGCTGGATTGCCAAATGTAATGCAGGAAGGATTCTTTCAATTAGAGGCTTATTGCCTCAAAGATATGTAGCCATTTCGCTTTGCAGTTTAGAAGCCTCCTCATGTGCCGATTCAGCAAACCCTTCGCTGTTTGACTTGTAAATTATGCCTCTTGAAGAGTTGACCAATAGCCCATAATTTGTGTTTAAGCCATACTTTGAAACTTCTGACAAACTACCTCCTTGGCTACCTACTCCAGGAACCAATAGAAAATGATCTGGGACGATTGCACGAATTTCTTTTAGTTTTTCAGCTTGGGTAGCGCCAACAACAAACATCATGTTGTCTTTATTCCCCCAGGAAGCCGCAGAACGAATCACTTCTTCATATAATGCGCCCTTGCTCGTTTCGAGGTGTTGAAAATCAGAACTACCACTATTTGAGGTAAGTCCAAGAACAATCACCACTTTGCCATAACTCAAAAACGGTTCTACAGAATCTCTACCCATGTACGGGCTAACAGTAATGCTGTTAAAAGCCATGTTTTGCAAAAAAGCCTTTGCACACATTTTTCCGGTGTTGCCAATATCCCCCCTTTTCGCGTCAGCGATGGTAAAACAGTTTTCAGGAATCATGTCCAAGGTCTTTTCCATGATAGACCATCCTTCAGCACCATACTGCTCATAAAATGCCGTGTTGATTTTATAGGCTACGGCGTATTCATGTGTAGCTTCAATGATTGCTTTATTAAAAGTTAAGATAGACTCCGTTGTTTTTGGGAGATGGTCAGGCAGCTTTTCAATGTCGGTGTCTAAACCTACACACAAATAGCTTTTTTTGGTCTGAATTTGCTGGATTAAATCGGAGACAGTCAAGAGTAATTATTTCCGCGAAGATAAGTAACTATGACTTATTGGATAATCAACCTGCGAGTTTGAAAGTCTTCGTTTGTACATAACCGAACTGTGTACAAGCCAGATGGCAAATGAGTAGTTTCAATATCAATAAGATTGTCTGTTATTGGTTTAATTAACACCTTTTCACCTAAGTCATTGTAAATAGTTATATCTCCTTTCATGTCTGTAATAGTTGGAATAGACACTTTTAATATATCAGAAACTGGGTTAGGATAAATTTTGAACGAATTTACTGTAGTGTTTTGTACAGAAATAATTGGCCCGTAAACTACAATAATAAGGGTGTAAGACATAGAGTAATTACCTGCCTCGTCCGAAGGAACAAACATAGCATCATAAACACCTTCCTCATTCCATTGGTAATTATTATATATTATTTCAACCCGACTTTTCAGTATAGATGAAGCGATATAGTTGTCTTTAAAGGTGAGCAAATCGAGCAAATCTTCCTTTTTGTCATAATTAAATTTCGCCACTGGGTACTCACTTGTTATCGTCGGTGGCGTCGTATCCCCAACAATCACCCAACGAATTTTCAATGTTTGATTTCCGGCAGAGTCAGTAACAGTAAACCGTTCGGTATATATTCCCAATTGAAACTGGTTCAAATTACTGTTTGCGGTGATAGACATTTTACTGGAATCAGAAACATTGTCTGTTACATAAATTTTAACGGAAAAATAAGGTTCGTTCACCTCATGGTAAACCGTGTCTTCGGTGTTTAGTTCGACTACAGGTGGAATGGTATCCAGAACTTGCGATATAGCGTAATTTGACTGGAAGAAAACAAACACGCCAACAGCAATTTTAATTGAGATATTCAATTTTGGCATGGTTTGATTTTAATTAAATCAGAAGATAAACAGAATTCAAATAAGCATTACAACTCTAGGTTTAATATTACAATCCGAGTACAAAAACTGCTGGACGTTTGTGTAAGAGATCTTCTTTATCTGCCCAATCACTTAAGGCTTTGGTTGTAATGTTTTCTGTATCGAGGCTTAGGTCGACAGCCACACATAGTTTTGTTTGACCGGGAAACGACTTCTTCAGTTCTGCAATTAATGCCGTATTGCGATATGGCGTTTCAATAAATATCTGTGTTTCGTTGTGGTTCAAATCAGATAAAGCCTGTTGTAACTTCTTTTTTTTATGGGATTCGTTATGCGGCAAGTATCCATGAAATCTGAACGACTGTCCGTTAAACCCAGAAGCCATCAAAGCCATCATGATAGAAGAAAAACCAACCAAAGGAACCACTTCGATATT
>JBLING010000286.1:0-3802 GCA_047639155.1 bacterium | reverse complement strand
TTTGATGAATTTGAATCGGTTTAAGGTAGCCAAGATGAGTGGGTTAATGTAAATCGGATTCATACTCGTTTTGACGTAATTACTACGAGTATGAAAATGACTCTAGATATCAACGGCTGAATGGTTAAACTATTTGTAATTCGAACTGTAGTGCTTCGTGAATATACGTTCTAATATTAGGTTGAAATTAGCTGTTGTACGTACAGTAATAGTTAAAATGTAAAACATAGGAAAAATTCCGTATTTCCCCGTTATAAGAAAGTGAATTTTGGTTATAAGCATGCATTGGCGTGATGTTTAGAGCTGTGATATAAAAGGGCTTTGTTGAAATACGGATTTTTTCCATGTAGAAGTACGGAATCTTTCCGCATAATAATATTGTTAGGTTTTATCATGACAGCATCAGAGTTTTATGAATTATGTCTCAAGTTAGGCAATAAAATATTGGAGCCCAAAGGGTTCGCCTATTTTGGAAAAGGTGTTTGGGCTTATAAATCATCAGAGTATATGCTGGCGTTTGAGCCTGTAAATCTGAATAAGCTAGAACAGTTCAATATCAAGTTCCTTACTTTGGTGTACTACAACTATGTTAATCGTTGCGACTTCGCAGCTTTGGATCCAAGTAAGTTCGTAGATAAGGGAGGCCCAATTCAAATAAACCCCTTAAATATCGCTGAATTTGTTAAGTCAGATTTTTCCGATGAGTCGTGGCATTATTCCAATGCATATACCAAAGGTGATAATTCAAACACGTATCACCCTTTGTTTTATGGTGGCGTCGAAGCGCAAAGTATTTTGGGTAAGTTTAGTAATAAAAAGTCTTTAAAACTGAAGACGGGTGGTGATCCTGTGTTTGTTCAAAGAATGGGAGCTGAAGTGATTTCCGAAGATAAGGCAAAGAACATACTTACAAAGTCTATGACAGATATTGCCGAGTATGGTTTTCAATGGGCGGAGCGTTTTACTCCTGATAATATAATTCACCAAATAGAAACTTATGGTGAAGGCTGGTTCATTGAAAAAGAGTGGATAAAAGCGTATAAATTACATTTAGTCGCCCCACAAACCTAACATCTTGAGCGACATTTTGGTCGTCGCTTGAAAAAGACCAAGCAACAACCAAAATGCGCCAAATGTTGGCGTTAGAACTCACGTAGTTAAGTGCTGTCGTGCAGTTGTCGGGAATGATTCGTTAGTTTGTCGTTATAAAAATTAGGGTTTCGTCTGATACTGGAGCTTCCATATAAACTGGTCGAGAACGTAAATGAAGATAAATTCTGATTTGATAATCAAGCTAAGAAAAGAGAAGGCTTGGTCACAGGAAGAGTTAGCAATCGCGAGTGGGTTGAACGTTAGAACGATACAGAGAGTGGAAACAGAAGCTTCTGCATCACTACAATCAAAAAAAGCGTTAGCATCAGCATTGGATATTTATGTTCAAGACCTCGACTTCGAGGAAAATCTAATGAAGCCCTGTCCAATTTGTAAATCTGATGAAATTTATCAATATAAAGAATATTTCCAATATAGTGGAGTAGGAGAGGAAATGCTCCCAAAACTAGGTAGTGGTCTGTTTAAGGTGGCTAAAATTTGCCCGTTTGTTTGCGCTGATTGCGGGCATGTTAGGTTAATGGCGTCGAGCGAAACACGAGAAAAGCTGACGGACTCAGAATATTGGATAAAAATATAAATTCTAACAATGCAATATACCGGACACCGAAAGTTCCGCGCCTTTTGTGCATGTCGCGGAGCTCCATTTTGTGCACAAAGCCGATCCACTTTCGGTGCCGGTAATTGCAACGTTAGAGCATAAGATGAATAGAGCACAGTTTTTCTCAGAGATTGTTCGCTTGGGGAAGTCAAAGTACAGACAGCTTCTTATCGTTTTTCTTGTGTCTGCCGTTGTTCTACGAATCATAGATAATGAAATGGCGCTTAAAATCTCTCTGGTGTTTTTTATAGCCGGTATTCCTGCTTTCATTACTGTAGTTTTTAGTTCACTTGAGCGAGTGCGTGAATTGCACCGGTTTTATTACAAAGGTGCTACGGTATACAAAATGCCATCAATCGTTAGCCCTAAGTTATTCCCATATAGCGTAGTTGTCCCTCTGGGTGCAATGGTGCCGCCTTTCGTATTGGTTAGTTCCTTGTTTGGCCTAGAAA
The DNA here is from genome assembly GCA_047639155.1 of bacterium. Taxonomy (GTDB): domain Bacteria; phylum Bacteroidota; class Bacteroidia; order NS11-12g; family UBA9320; genus UBA987. Next base: position 1,639 of record JBLING010000286.1, on the reverse strand, counting down.
ACCAGGGGCATGAACATACACATTTATTAAGTGCCTTATTATTAGTGCATTGTATATCTGTATGGTATTTTTGGGCGTTTAGTCCTTTTATAAATAGATTGGTAGCCAAAAGTGGTAAGCGCCATCCCACTCCGTCCGCAACTGCGGGCGTTAAATTCCCAAAGGAGAATCGCATTAGCTATCATTTGAATGATAATACAAAAAATGTTTTGACTGATTATGGGTGGAATCCTAAGAGGAAAATGAATATTTCACTTTCCGTAAAAATGTTAAAGAATGCGGGTTTTAATCCTTCAAATGAGGTATTCAGTTTTTTGTCGCACTTTGGTGAGCTGGAAGTGCTCAGCAATAAAGATGTTAATGGCAATAGGCAAAAATTTAGCTTTAACGTAGACAAGGGACTTAATCACGGAGACGTTGGTTGGGTGCAAGTTGACTACAAAAAGAAAATAGGAAAATCATTATGCATCATTGGACAGGTAGATAATGGTCTCTCAGTACTTTGCATGTCCGAGGACGGGTGCGTTTACGCAGGCTGTGATGATTTAGTTACTATGCTCGGAGAAACACCGGCAGAAGCAGTAGAGGCTCTATGCATGAACAAAGGGTTTGTTGACCTCGGTGAGTGTGATTGATGAGAATTAAAAAATTTAACAAAGTGATGCTGTCGGACTTCGGTAAGCTGTCGCCTCTTTTGCAAAAATCCGCAAAAGAGTCGCCATCTCACCAAAGCCACAGATCACGGCGTTAGTCACAAGAAAAAGTCAGACAAAATTCGTTTGCGCGCTGACCGTATAGTCGCTAAGCATATTGCTTCGGATTCAGGTAAGAACGAAGGTAGTAGGTATCACAAGAAAGAACGACAAACAATGGATACACTTTTAAAAAATGCAGATAAGATCGATACGTTTTTAAAAACAACGATAAGCGTATTGGTTGGTCATTCAATTCAAGCAGTAAGAAAGAAGTGCAGAGCAATATCACCGACAACGAATCCTGCAAAATGACGACCAGTAAAGGCACTATTCAAGGGATGGCTTGTGTCACGGCTGCGGACGATTTTTCGTCAAATTACTGTCGAGGCTCAAGCTTATGGTTGAAAAAATAAAAGGAGACTTTGAAGGTGATGTATTTTCTGATGGGCGCGTATTTACAGCCGATACAGGATATTGCAGTGAAAGCAATTTGGCCTTTTTACACGAACAGAATACTGCAGCGGTAATCCCTGATAATAATTTTCGTTTGCGAGGTCCTGTTTATTCAGAATCTGAGAGCTTTGCAAAACATAAGAAGCACCGCCAAGCCACGCGTAAAGATCATAATACAACACGAAAGGTATCTGGTGTTGAGGCTTTTGTTATTGATTTTGAAAAGAAAGAAGCGGTATGCCAAACGGTAGGTGACGCTGATTACCTGGCATAATTTCGATACACCGCAAGTGTCACACATGCGTTTTCGCGGGTATTTAAAAGATTGTCGCGAATGCCCGTTACAGCAACAATGCATGAAACTTGAAGTGAAAAAGCAGGGGCGACAAATATCCGTTCTTATTGAATCGCAAAGAAAAACAACGCACTTAGATAGAATGCGAAAAGTGATTGATAGTGAAGCGGGTAAAAGGCTTTACAGTAAACGGATG
>JBLING010000285.1:0-3810 GCA_047639155.1 bacterium | reverse complement strand
GCCTTTTTAACGCAAGCATGTACGATATTTTGCCCTTCTTCTGCCCAAGCCAATATTCCTAAAAAACTACGGATAGATTGATAATGGCGGTGAAATGATTTTTTATTAGTCTCGGTTCGTTCCATTAATTCGACCGTTTCATCACACCCTAATTGACTTGATAAATATTGCTAAACTGGTTTAGGAATGCTTCCAGTATTTGGAAGATATCCCAGATGTTGATGTGATTTTAACAAAGTCAGTAAGGTTAATTGTTGCGGTTCACCTCTGGTTTTTTTAGCAATAAATTGCAGTTCGGATTCGGTAGGTTGAAAGACTTTTTCCAACTCTTCTACCTTGTAGACTTTTTTAAAACGGGGATACGCCGTTTTTGTAATTGATGTCATAATTATGATAATTTAAAAGTGTCTTAAAAAGGGTTTGCCGATAGGTCGTTAAAAGTCCTTAGAAATAAGGTGTTTTAAATTCCAAATTGACTATCTTGCAAGGAGTTCTTTTTAAGACATCCTTTTACACCAATTATTAAACAGACGGATTTGATGAAAGCAGCAATCTACATTCGTGTTTCTACCGCGGAACAAAACATCGATTTACAAAAAGACGGTTTGGTTGAATATGCTCAAAGAGCAGGTTTTGAGATTATTCAAGAATATGTGGACATGGCTGTATCTGGTAGAAAAGAAGGTCGCCCACAATTGCGTCGATTAATGAAGGCGGCTCGAAATAGGGAATTCGATTGCGTTTTAGTTTGGAAATTTGACCGCTTTGCCAGAAGTGTTTCTCACTTGCTCAAAGCGCTGGAGACTTTTAACCATTTAAATATTCGATTCATTTCTGTGCAAGACCAAATTGATACGGATAGTCCAATGGGAAAGGCAATGTTTACCATCATTGGTGTGATGGCAGAATTGGAATCGTCCCTTATTAGCGAAAGAGTGAAAGCGGGTATGGCAGCAGCCAAATCAAGAGGTAAGAAAATTGGTCGTCCTCAAACACCACCGTTAGTTGTCAAGGAAATTGAGGAATTAGCAGCTAATTCTCACCTGAGTATCAACAAAATAAGAACAAAAATTAAGAATAGAGCCAGTCGGGCTGTTGTCGGGCAGATTGTAAAGAGGGTTCGAGATGCCAATTTGAGTGCTAAAATGGGGTGAAAATGAAGAAATCATTTTTTTGATTATGGTTTTGCTGTTTCTGTGACTACTTTTTACACGTAGTGCGCCCGTTCACGGGTGCTGTGATTCATTATAGATGCGTCAATTTTGGCAAATATTGACGAGAACGATGCAGTTAGCATAACCCGAAAGGGAAATGTAAACAGAGCATCTGCGTAAAGCCGATTTGCGAAAAGTCAGACATTTTCAAGATGAATCGGCAAGTTCTGACTAATATGGTTAAAGCTATACTGCCTAAAGTCCAGTTTCCAGCGTGCAAGAAAACGCCATAAAGCATACTGACTGAAACTTTATGTTCACGGATATTACAGAAATGATACGTGGTCTTGTAATAGCCAAATCAGTGAAGCATATCTTAATGAAATATGGTAAGGAAACGAACGGACAACCTAAGTTAGTCTATACGTCACAGCACAACGGAATCGGGGATGGTCTAAGGGACGAGAGTCCTATGACTACGGAGCGACCATAGTAGTCTGAGATAGGGAAAGCCTATTACATGGCGAAGGGTCGCAGGTAATCCAAACGTATTAATTAAATCAGACAAGCGAAATGCTCTCAGCTGAAGACTATTTATGCGTAGTTCAAAATCGGGGACAAAGAAGTCTCCCCTTAGAAAGAGTCTATCGCAATATGCGAAATAGAGACTTATTCTTATATGCCTATGGCAAAATTTACGCAAACAAAGGAGCGACTACATTAGGTACAGACCCAACGGACAGCATTCAAGGAATGTCACTCGCAAGAATTGACAAAATAATTGAACAACTCCGAAACGGTACTTATCAATGGAAACCGAGTCGCCGTGTTTATATTCCAAAGAAGAACGGAAAAATGCGACCATTATCTGTGCCAAATTGGTCAGACAAACTGGTGCAAGAAGTAATACGCATGATATTAGAAGCGTATTATGAGCCAAATTTTAAGGAAAGTTCGCACGGCTTCCGTCCACGTAAAAGTTGTCATACAGCATTACACCAAATTAAGCATCAATGGAAAGGCACAAAATGGTTCATTGAAGGTGACATTAAAGGATGTTTTGACAACATTAGTCACCAAACGCTTTTAGATTTATTGGGTCGAAAAATCCACGACAGCCGTTTTCTAAAACTTATTCGTGAAATGTTAAACGCTGGTTATCTTGAAGATTGGATTTATCATAAAAACCATTCAGGTACACCACAAGGAGGAGTCATTAGTCCTTTATTATCCAATATCGTATTACATGAATTGGATTGTTATGTAGAGGATTTATTAATTCCACAATACACGACGGGCAAACGAAGACGGTGCAATCCAGTATATTCAAAACTATATTGGTTAAGGCAAAAAGCAAAAAAGGAATCGAATAAGATGGAATACAAAAAGCTAACACAAGCTCAGCGTAAGACATCTCATGGCGACCCAAATGATGCTAATTATCGACGACTCCGGTACGTTCGATATGCAGATGATTTTTTGTTAGGATTTATTGGTTCTAAATCAGAAGCGGAAGAAATTAAAGAACAAATCGGAATTTTCCTAAACGGCATCAACTTAGAAATGTCCGAGGAAAAAACCGTTATTACTCACGCCTCAACACAGAAAGCTCGTTTTCTTGGCTATACTATTCAAACAAGAATGGCGGACACCAAGCTAACAAGACGACCAGACGGAGTAAAGATTCGTTCTATTAATGGCTCAATAGAACTCCAAGTGCCACAAGATGTACGGACTAAATGGAAAAAACGGTACACCAAAGCAGGGCAATCTCACCAAATAGGCGCATACATAAAGCTATCTGATTATGAAATCGTTAGCACTTATGGCGCGCAATTAAGGGGATTAGTCAACTACTATGCAATGGCTGATAATACCGCAACTGCATTAAGACATGTACGATGGATGTGCATGGAAAGTGCCCGTAAAACATTGGCTTCCAAACGTCGTATTTGCAGCCCTAAACTGAGTCATTTACGCTACAGACATAAAGGCGGCAAAACCGAGAAAGGAACAATGGAGTGGCAACATATACGGGTAACAATACATCGAGAAGGAAAGAAACCATTGGTTACAAAGTGTGGGGAAACACCTTTGAAAAATCGAAAAATCGTCTATTCTTCCAACAAACTTCCTCCCACTTTTCTTATGGGAACTCGAAGTGAATTGACAACTCGTCTTTTGAAGGGGCAGTGCGAATTATGCGGTGATAAATCTGCATTAGAAGCACATCATGTCAACAAATTAGAGTATCTCAAAAAACGTTGGAAAGGAAGAAAGTCCAAACCAAAATGGGCGCAGTGGATGATAGCTCGCAATCGAAAAGTAATTGTCGTTTGTCATGGCTGTCATCAAAACATCACCTATGGAAGATACGACGGTCAAAAAGTGAAATAAAGGATTACTGGAAAGCCGTGTGCCGTGAAAGTGGCACGCACGGTTTGGAGGAAGGCAGTTGGAAAAGTGTTCCCAATGAAAGGAATAACTCGCTGGCTGCCCATCCTACTCCTGTAACTACCCCACAATAAATTGCCCACTAACGGTTTCCTTCAACGCACCTTGATGCGAAGAAAAAATCGGAATTTTCAAAGCCTCCAATAATAGCCCCTTTGTTTCCGATTTTTTTACTTAAAACAACTTCGCCAATGGCTGCTCC
>JBLING010000284.1:0-3815 GCA_047639155.1 bacterium | reverse complement strand
TAACCAGCACGTAATTTAAGGAAGCTTACGCCGCCATCTGAACGTAACCCATCAAATGCTTGTGTAGGAATGAACGATAAACTAGCAGAAGGGTAGAATAAACTACGATTTTCTTCGCTAAAGTTTGACGCCCAGTCATTACGAGCAGATATAGTTGCGTAAATAAAGTTGTTATAGTCAATAGAAGTAGAACCATATACTCCAAGAATATTTCTTTCTTGTGTGAACTGTATTGGTTGATAGTCCGTAAAGTTGTTATGACGAAGAACACCAAATACAACTTGACCTTGGCTTTGAATACCATTTTGGTCAAATTTCTCATGTCTTGATGTTGCACCTACGTTGAAACTAACGCCAACTTTATCAGATAAATCATAATCACCATTTAAAAGGATGTTATGGTCATAAATAATGTTGTTATTGTCCCATACGTCATAAACACCCTGCAATACTCTTGCTGTTGGGTTGTTAGAGTTAACACCACCTCTATTTTGTGAGTTTGTGTTACGTTCGTTATAGAAATCAATACCGAAACGGTAAACAACATTTAAGTTGTCATTGAAGTCATATTGTACAGATGAATTACCAAAGAAACGATTTGTTAACTGTTCGTTCCTAGCATTTGCAACTGTCCATAGTGGATGCTGAATACTGTTATTCTGTCTGTAGTAGATACTTCCACCAGTTGCAGGATTCTCATAAGGAAGTCCTTGAATATCGATACTACGTGGTGAGAAGAATACATCTCCAAATACAGAAGATCCTGAACCAAATGCTCCGTTACCTGTACTTGCAGATACTGGAGGAGATACGAAATCTGTTTTCGCGTAGTTCATAGCACCTGTTACAGTAAACTTGTTAGAAAGTTTAGCACGACCACCAATTCCAAACGTACTTCTTCTTAGTCCGTTACCAGGCGTGAACCCTTTTTCGTCTAAATGAGAGAAGTTTGTATTGTATGTTGCGTTTTCTGATCCACCTCTAACGTTTACACTTGTATTAGTGATAATACCTGTTCTAAAGAAGTCCTTAACGTTATCGTAAGGTTTCCAGTCGTATCTGTCAGGAACAAAGCCTTCTGGTAACTGATCTGCGAAACTACCTGATAAATAAGGGTGAGGTAATGTTCCGTTTTCATCAAAAGCTCCATCAGAACCCCATCCACCAAGACCGTCTCTATTGAAACTAGGACCCCAGTTAGAGAAGAACCAACCAAAAGCTTGATCAAAACCGTTACCAAAACTATTTTGGTAATCAGGTAAGGAAGCAATTTCGTTGAAGAATACTGATTGAGTGATTTCTATTTCAGTTTTAGCAGGGCCTTCTTTCGTTCTACCGTTTTTAGTAGTAATAAGGATAACACCATTCTTACCTTGAGTACCATAAAGTGTTGCAGCTGCAAGACCTTTCAGTACACTAATGCTTTCAATGTTGTTAGGGTCCAAATCTAAGAATCTACTCGAGCCGTTGTTACCATCGGTAAAACCACCTTGAGCGTTCGTGTCTGAACTAAACGGTACACCATCAACTATGAAAAGTGCTTGGTTACTTCCACTAAAGGAGTTATAACCACGAATAACAACACTTGTACCAGATCCAGAAATACCACTTTGGTTTTGTATTGCAACCCCAGCTGTTTTTCCTTCAAGTACACGAGCAATATCACCTGTAGCTTGTTGTTCAATTTGCTCACTGGACACGGTGCTTACCGCGTAACCAAGTGATTTTTTCTCTCTAGTAATACCTTGGGCCGTTACAACAACCGTGTTTAATACGGAAGTATCTGGTTCCATGGCGAAAGAAATATTCGAGGTAGCAGCTGTTACGGGACGCTCAGTTGACTGATATCCTACGTAGCTATAAGTAAGAGACTGATCAACATTGGCTTGAATGGAGTAATTTCCATCAAAGTCAGATTGCGTTCCTGTACTTGTACCTTTTACAATTACGTTTACCCCGGGCAATGGTAAACCACCTTCATCAGTGATATTACCCGAAATAGTTTTTTCTTGTGCAAACGTTAGTTGCACGACAAACGCTAATAAAAGCGTTAAAATTCCACTAAACTTTGTTTTCATTTTATAAATTATTTGAATTAGCCAATGCCAAAAATCACAATAAAAAGTTAATTACACAACTATTTGTACTTAAAGTTTGGTTTTATTTTAATACTGCGATGATGGCAAATCAAGAGTTATTGATGGTTATGGGGTAAAATGAATCTGTGAATCCTTCCTAATAATTTTGAAATCGATGCTGCGGTCAAGTGAAATATTCAAACTGGAATTCAAAATATGCGTCATTATTCAAGTTATGTGATTGATTTTTTTTTATAATTGATTGTGGAAATGCGTAAAAAAAATGGGTCACCTTATTGTTAAGGTAACCCATTTTGGCTAAATTATTAAGGCGTTCTTAGTTGTTCGTCTTAATGTTTAAGGTGATTCTGCCGCCAGAAGCATAGTCATCTGAGTATTCAAAAGCTAATATTAATGGTTGCGGATCTGGCATTAATGAAATGTCAATCGCAGTGAAAACTAATATGGCTTCCCTTTCGTTAGCAAGAACTGTTAACGCGCCGTCGAAGGAATAATTTTCAGCTGCAACTTCTGAACCTTCTGCAACAACAATATTGAAAGTTCTATCTGAAGTAGACATGTCTGAAACAAATATGTCCAGTTCTTTTTCAGCTGTCGTTTGTCCAGCACTCACCGTAATGCTTGATGATGCCTTTGTGAAGCCAATAACGGCTTCTCTTTCCTCTGGGAAGTCGTCAAAAGTTTCGCATGACTGAAGCGTCACTGCCAATACGAATAATGTTATTATGAATTTTATATTTTTCATTTTGATTAGTTTTTAATTAGTACCCTGAGTTTTGTTGAAGGTTTGGATTCACAATAATCGATGATAAATCAATCGGTAGTTGGAATTTATGACTTCCTTCAGATAGGGTCAACGCGTTAGAAGGATTTCCTGATCCATCAGCTGCATCGCCTTCGTTGCCTCTTTCAATGGACATTCCCCATCGCTTAAGGTCAAAGAAACGTTGATATTCAAAAGCAAATTCAAGTCTCCGTTCAAGACGGATGGCATCGCGAAGTGTATTCCCGCTACCACCAGTTGGAGGCGTTGTGTATCTATTTGTTCGAATTTCATCTAATGCGTCCCTTGCAAAGCCGTCTTGACCTAATTCATAATAAGCCTCAGCTTTATTTAATTCAGCTTCCGCAGCACGTAAAATTTTAATATCTGCTTCGCCACCAAAAGAGGTGCCTCTACCTAAATACTTTTTTATTCCGTTTACTGCTACTCCCTCGGTAGTTGTGCCATCAAAAATATAGGCTTCTCGTCTAATATCATTACCGGCATCATACAATGAATTAAGTTGGAATGAGGCAACATATTCTGGGATCAAAGAGCTTGGACTGCCTTGGCTCCATTGCACCCCAACATTAAATCCTAAAACACCAGATTCATTTGTTATGCTGAAGACTACTCCTTCATCACTATCATCAGTCCAAACGCCAGGAACATCAGCTCTATTTGCAACACTGGTGTTTACCCCATCAGCTGCATCAATTGCATCTTGGTATCTTCCCATATAAAGGTATGCTCGAGAAAGTAATAGTGAGACAGCTTCTTTTCCCATTCTAGAATCTCCATTGTCATCATTTATAAGTAAACGAGCAGCTTCTAGATCATCAACAATTAATTGATAGGTTTCGCCAACGGTAGATCTTGTCAATTGTGCATTAGGGTCTGTGTCAATTCTATAAACAACACCCAAACTGCCATTGGCGTCTCCTGATTGCGTC
>JBLING010000283.1:0-3835 GCA_047639155.1 bacterium | reverse complement strand
CAACTTGCCTCGGTCGGAAATTCTTCAATAAAATTTAATAGGTTCATAGTTCTTATTTTTCAACAAAACTATTGCCCATTAATGCAGCCAATCTACATTCTGGTATATTTACGGAGAATCAGAAAATGTTTTGAACTTACTAGAACGTTTCCGTCGAAATCTTTTTTCTGACAACCAACAAAACCTGCGCAGCTTCTTTTTCGATACTAGTCAGAACAGTTTTTAAGTCTTTTAGCGATAACTCCTTACTTCTGAGACCTTTCTCTATTTTTTTCAAAGGTGTGTATAAACCCATGGCATTTAGGTGCTTACATGGTGCCGCAATTCGGTGAGCGTGCTCGGCAACCATATCTAGATTTCCTTCATTTATGGATTTCTTTATACTTTGCATTCCTTTATCAAGGCTTTCACAAAAGGTTTGTAGCATGTCAACAAAGAAGTCGACGTCACCATTACTTAAGTCTTTTAAATGTTTAAAATCAAGTTTGTTCGAATCATTCTTTATGGTACTTCCCTTTGACAACTCTGGACCACTAATCTCTGCACCTGTCACCCTACCAATCTCATGGATAAGTTGAGATTCTTTAAACGGTTTTGGTAGAAATCCGTTCATGCCTACCGACTTATATCTTGCTTGGTCACTTTCAGATATCGCCGCGGTAATGGCAATAATTGGAATGATTGCAACCGGTTTTTCATGATAGCCTCGGATCTTTTTAGTTGCTTCTACCCCATCCAAAACAGGCATTCTTGTATCCATCAACACGACATCATATTTATTTCTTTTCACTTCTTCAAAAGCCTCAATGCCATTTTCGACCTCTGTTATGTTCACTTCATATTTACCCAACACAGCCTTCAAAAGCTTGCGGTTATACACCTCGTCATCAACGATTAGTATGTTCAGGCCTGTGATATCCGCTTGCCCTTCACTGTCGTTGCGAATCACGTAAACATCCGATTCCGATCCAATTTCAAGCGGAAGAGTAACGTTAAACGTTGTTCCAATTCCTTTTTCACTTTCTACGGTTATGGTTCCCTTCAACAATTGAACTAACTTTTTGGTTATGCTTAATCCAAGTCCTGTCCCACCAAACTGTCTTGTTGTTGATACTTCTGCCTGCTCAAATTCCTGGAATATTCGGGACTGTTGTTCAGGCGTCATTCCAATTCCAGTATCCAAAACTTTAAAAACGATATTCTTTTTGCCATAGACAAAAGATTGGCTGACAGATACTGTTACCGTACCTTTTGTCGTAAACTTTAAAGCATTGCCAACAACATTTAGTAGGATCTGGGTGATTTTATACGGATCCCCGAGCAATAGTTTTGGGACTTCCTTATGCACTTCTGTAAACAAGGTAATTCCTTTCTTTTGCGCTGAAGGCGCCAATACATAATTTAAATCCTGAACTAAGCCACGAATATCAAAAGCACGTTTGTCTATTTTGGATTGATTGTGCTGCAACTTATTAAACACCAGAACTTCGTCTACAATATGCAATAGGTAATCCGCAGACTTGTTTATTATCTCAACCTGCTCCTTTTGCTCAACATTCAGAGGGCTCTTGGACAATTGTTTTATAAACCCAGCAATCGCATTCATCGGAGTACGAATTTCGTGACTCATATTGTTCAAGAATCTCTCTTTCGTTTCTGCCAGTTGCTCCGCTCTTTCCTTGGATTTTTTCAACGCGACTCCAAAACGATTATTAGTTCGCACATATCTAATAATCAACAGTATAACGAACAGTACGATTAACCCTGCATTTAAAAATAGTAGGGTAATCTGCTGATTGATTTTCTTAATTTCTTTGGCTGCTTTATCTGACCGAATGGCAACACGTTGGGCCTCTGCTTTTTCAAATTCGAAAAGAATGGAATCTATCTCAGCTGTAATACTTTTGTCTTTCACTATTAACTCAAGTTCCTGAGCAACAATGGATTTGTTAATTCTATTTTCCTGGTTTTTTATCGCTTGTATTTCGGTATCGATTTGATCAATTTTAACCTTTTCTTGTGGTTTATTATTAGGATTAAATAATCGTTTCACAAAGCTTCTTTCTTTCGTTGGCTCTTGATTGCTTTCTGTTGATTTTGTCTCAATTCGAGCGATTACCTTGTCCAAAGCAATCCCAACCCGGTAATCATTTTGTAATTCTAAGTAACTGTTTAGGATATCAAACTTTCTAGAGATTAAAGAGTCCATAAGCTCTAAATCCAAAACTGAACTATTAACTGTTTGGCGATTTTCTTCAATCAATTCGTTCATAATCCCATCAGCGAAACCAATTGACTCATAATACTGGTCTAGGTATTCAGTGTCTTTAGTAAGGCCGTATGTTTTTACACTATTTTCAGCCAGACTTATTTCACTCAGCAAATTTTTAGTTTTTATGAGTTTCTCATCTGAGATTGTTGCCGTTTCAATATCAGTAATCACACGGGAGATATTTGTGTAACTATACGTACCGATAAATAACAGAAATCCCAAAAGTGCTATCAGCACAAATACGATTAAATAAGAACTTTTGACTTTTATTTCCTTCATCTCTTTATTCAATGTCCATTCATTCAATACTCACTCGATCTCTTTGCAATATTACGCACAACGCATAATTGAAAAGTGTAAGTTACCTCCGATCAAAAAGTATACAAAAAAAGAGGGAGAAAATTCCCCCTCTTTTTTTTTCCACTACTAACTACTAAAGTGGAAAAATTGATTTGATACCAACGTTGATGTCTGTTTTACTATTGGCTCCGACAGTAAAGCCGTCTAATCCAGCACTACCCATTGCACTAATTTCTATTTTTCCTTTGATTTCCATTCGACCGTCGTTATTCGTATCGACATATTCAAAGATGTGGATTTCATAGTCTCCTTCTTCTGTAAAAGCCAACTTAAACGATCCATCATTAGCAACAACTGCACTATTCACAGCGTTCTTGAACACGATATTACTCTCACCTTGTGCCTGCATTTCCGTAATGGCGTATTCTCCCTTAGCGTACAAGTAAGCCACTGCTTTACCTTTTACTTTTGATATACTGTCTAGCTTTCCTTCCACTGTACCTGTAGCAGATGCTTTCACCACTCGAATTGAACTTTCTAATTCTGCTTTTGAAACAAGTTCAAAATCCCCACGAGTGTCTTCTTTTACCATTTTCCTCAAGTCAAAGTCCAACACGATGTCGTTGCTTTCGCCTGCATTCAGTTTAATTAACTTACTGAAGCTCAATTCCGAAGATGCTGATGCCATCGCTTCTTTGGTACCGTCTGCTTTCAAAACATAAGTTCCCGGAGCGTTTCCTTCAGCATCCAAAGCATAATCAAGAACTACGGTGATTTCACTAAAACTGTTTGCTTCAATTTCAGTTTCTTCCAATAATTCTGTTTTACCATTTGTTAAAGCGGTCAACTCTAAAGTTGCTTTTTGAAAGCCCTCTACTTTCTGGCCATCTACTCTAATTTCGGTTACAGTAACAAAAACAGCGTCTACGTCTACATTATCGATTGGTGCGTCTGTAGCATAAAACGAAGCCTTATGATTTTGAGAATCTGATGTATCATCTGTACAACCCGTAAATAAGATGGCAACTGATGCCAACAAGGTTAAACCTAACCCTGATTTTTTTCTGATGTCTTTTACTAAATTTTTCATAACATTCTTTTTAAGTTTTTTTGACTAATTAATTTCAACTTTTAATTACAGCGTTATATGCTGTACGACTATATAGAGCCCAACTTTGTGCCAAAACACCAAACCGTTGTTTCCCAGATACTTAAGTTCATAAATATTTGTAATATCATTCAATATGAAAAGCAATTTTCAAT
>JBLING010000282.1:0-3853 GCA_047639155.1 bacterium | reverse complement strand
AGACATTAAGTCAAGTCCGTGGTACGGTACAGGCTGATATTTTAAAAGAAGATCAAGCACAAAACACGTGTATTTTCTCAACTGAATTTGCTTTGCGTTTAATGGGTGATGTTCAAGAGTATTTTATCAACAAAAAAGTTCGGAATTTCTATTCTGTTTCTATCTCAGGGTATCACATCGCAGAAGCTGGTGCAAATCCAATTTCGCAATTGGCTTTTACCTTAGCCAATGGCTTTACCTACGTCGAGTATTACTTAAGTCGAGGAATGGATATCAATGACTTTGGTCCTAACCTATCCTTCTTCTTCTCGAATGGTATCGATCCTGAATATGCCGTTATTGGCCGTGTGGCTAGACGTATTTGGGCAAAAGCAATGAAATTGAAATACGGCGCCGACGAACGCAGCCAGATGTTGAAGTACCATATTCAAACAAGCGGTCGCAGTTTACACGCTCAGGAAATTGATTTCAACGACATTCGGACTACGCTACAAGCTTTATACGCCATCTACGACAATTGTAACAGTCTACATACAAATGCGTATGATGAGGCCATTACAACGCCAACAGAAGAAAGCGTAAGACGTGCTGTGGCGATTCAGTTAATTATCAATAAAGAGTTGGGACTCTCCAAAAATGAGAACCCACTTCAAGGATCTTTTATTATTGAGGAACTTACCGAGTTGGTAGAAGAGGCAGTTCTTTTGGAATTTGACAAAATTACAGACAGAGGCGGGGTATTGGGAGCGATGGAAACGATGTATCAGCGATCTAAGATCCAAGAGGAAAGTTTGTATTACGAAACACTGAAACACACAGGTGAATTTCCAATCATCGGAGTAAACACTTTCCTAAGTAGTAAAGGGTCTCCAACGATCTTACCAAAAGAAGTAATACGCGCCACTTCAGAAGAAAAGGAATTCCAAATCAATACTTTAGAACAACTTCAAGGTCGAAATAAAGATGAAGCTTCTACACTTTTAAAAAACGTTCAAGAAGTGGCATTGAAAAACGGCAATGTATTTGACGCTCTAATGGAAGCCAGCAAATACTGTTCGCTCGGACAGATTACAGAAGCGATGTTCAAAGTTGGGGGGCAGTATAGAAGGAATATGTAACTGAACGTTATTCATAGTTTTTAAAAAAAGAATACTCCACTTCTGTAACTGATACAGAAGGAGGAAGGCCATTTTTTGTATCCGTCGTGATTGGTGAAAATTCTTTTTCAATTTTGCCATTTGACATATCGCGAATGAAGGTTGTTACCGTTTGTATACCATTGACAGGATCATATTTGGTATTCATTATTTCATATCCGTTAGCATGATACCTATGGTCTTCTAATAACGCCCATTCCCCTTTAAAGAACACCTTACTTGCTTGTAACTGCCATTGCGCATTGAAAGTGTTTATACGCATTAACGTTGAAAAATTACCTTTAAATTCATGATACCTAATTTCATATCCATCATCGTGGCCAGAGATTCTTATGGAAACATAGGCGGTATCTGAACCGGATAAGACTAATTTACCATCTCTAATCCAGTAATATACTGGATTATCTAATGCGCTAAAACCCCCATCTAGATTCATTAACGGTCCAACCAATTTGTAACGTATCATGTCACCAATTAGGGTGTCATAGACAATTTGAGGAAAGAATGTACAGTGCACGTACTTAAATCCAGGGCGATCAAAATAGGTGTGTCCCCTCTGGAGAGTGTTGAGCGTATCACCAGAATTGTACACCCAATTGAACATATGCAGGCTATCAGGCACATTTGCCGTAACAAATGAATCAATTTTCGAGGTTAACCGAGAGGAGGAATCATATACATATGAAGTTATTCTCTTAACCTGATTTCCATAATGTTCTCTTACGGAGTCCAATACAGCGCGCTCATTGTAAAAATGCTCAATAATACTTGAGGTTGATTTTCCTACTTTAATTGTTTTCTTGACATACCGAATATCATTCGCTTTAACGTACTGATGGGTGCTTTGGTCAACTAACCGACAATCCTCATAAAACGGATTTTCAAATGCAAAGACTTGTTCTGTCTGACAAAATGAGGGTACAACAGACCCAAATAAAAGCAAAAATGTAAGAAATAAATGGACGTGCACTACACCAAAGGTAACGACTTATATCTGTTTTAATTATGGTAATCCGTAGCATATCCTATTTTTGTCAAGCATGATTAAATACAATCCCAAAATTTGGTTTCGACACATCTTTAAGTTTACAAAGGGTGACACGCTACGCGTACTTCTACCTGAAATGATCATTCTAGCTCTTTTTGTTTTTGGCCTAACTTACTTCGAGTTAAAGTATATGGAGGACCTACATCTTTTCAAAGATGCCATCGCTGTGTACTCGCTTATTGGGTTTGTTTTGTCTCTGCTTTTGGTTTTTAGAACCAATACTGCCTATGAACGTTGGTGGGAAGGCCGCAAAAAATGGGGTGAAATGGTTAATGATACTCGGAGTTTAGCCATTAAGATATCTGTATCGCGGGGGACAAAAGAAGACAAAGCATTCTTCAAACAGATGATTGTAGATTATGCATTCACACTAAAATGGCATCTACGAAAACAAGACGAGAAGCTTGAACATGGCATGTATGACGAAATACATACTGATTTTAAACGTGCTTCACACAAACCAAGTTTTGTTGCTCAAAAGATGTATCACCGCTTACAAAAAATGCTAAAAGAAGGTTCGATTTCAGACAACGATTACCTAACACTTGACACCAACCTCAACAACTTCTCAAATATCACTGGAGCCTGCGAACGAATTCTAAATACGCCCATGCCATACTCCTACAGCATCTTTTTGAAAAAATTCATTTTCATATACGTCGTCACCTTGCCCGTTGGTTTCGTTTCCACTTTTGAATACGGCACTATACTTATTTCTGTATTTATCTTTTACATTTTGGTTAGCATGGAGCTACTGGCTGAAGAAATTGAAGATCCTTTTGGGGTTGATGATAACGACTTACCATTGGATGAATTGTGTGGTAAGATTAAAGCGAATGTGGAAGATATTCTTTGGGAGTAGTGAGATTGTGAGTAGGGAGCGTTAATTCTTAATGTTTAATTGTTAATGCTTAATCGTTCTTCCCCACTGTTGCTTTTCAGAGGTTCGAGTTTACGAGAACCAAAGAATCTATTGATTGTGTCTTCTCTTAGTTCTCAAAATAAGTTCTTCACGATTTTCACCAACAGCACTATTGTCTATTATGATCAGGTAATTTCGTGCGACCATGAATAGAATAGTCATAATTGGAAATGGGTTTGACCTAGCCCACGGTCTAAAGACTAGTTTCGAGGACTTTCTTATAGACTTGTATAGAACGTCTTTATCTAATTCAGTAAAAGGAACAGAGCCTTTAGTCACGGTGGATTCTAAACAACAATTCGAAGATGATATATTTTCAATGTCGCATGAAACTGGTTGTACTACTCGACAATTAGCGAAGCAAATAAAATCTTTTAAATGATATTAATCACTTTAAGGAATTGTTAAAAATCATCGACGAAAAAGGGTTTCACATAAAAATAAGCTCAAAAAACACTTTTTTAAACTTCTTACTTGAAAACACAAACAACCCTAGTTGGAGTGAACTAGAATGGCAATATTACAAATTTCTCGTTCTTACAATAGGTAAAAATAGTAACCTAACAATTTTGGAGGACTTAAATCATGATTTTGAAATTGCACAAAACAAATTGACAGATTACCTTGAAAAGGTATCTTCTAAAAAGCCAAAGTCATTACCATTAATGCACGACTTACTTTTAAATCATAGTACACCTTTAGAACTAGACAAAACTATCTTCATTA
>JBLING010000281.1:0-3884 GCA_047639155.1 bacterium | reverse complement strand
AACCTGACGCATGCGTTTCTTTCCTTTTTTCTGTTTTTCTAACAGTTTTCGTTTTCGGGTAATATCACCACCGTAACATTTAGCAGTAACATCTTTACGCATTGCTTTGATTGTTTCTCGAGATACAATCTTACTTCCAATCCCAGCTTGAATTGCGATTTCAAATTGTTGTTTAGGAATAAGCTCTTTAAGTTTTAAACAGATTTTCTTGCCATATTCATGCGCCTTATCACGGTGAATAATGGCAGACAATGCATCCACTGGTTTTGCGTTTAGTAAAATGTCAAGCTTGATGAGTTGTGATTGACGGTACCCAATTGGATGATAGTCGAAACTTGCGTACCCACGTGAAATAGATTTCAATTTGTCGTAAAAGTCGAACACCACTTCTGCCATTGGCATTTCAAAGGTTAATTCAACTCGACTCGTAGTTAGATACACTTGATTTTTTAGGTGACCACGTTTTTCTAAACACAATCCCATTATAGCTCCCACGTAGTCACCTGCGGTAATGATTTGTGCATTGATATAAGGCTCTTCCACGTAATCCAAATGACTGCCTTCTGGAAGGTCTGTAGGGTTGTTAACGATATTCTGTTCTCCTTTTTTGTTAAAGGCATGGTAAGAAACGTTTGGAACGGTTGTGATTACCGTCATCCCAAATTCTCGTTCGAGTCGTTCTTGAATAATCTCCATATGAAGCATCCCCAAGAAACCACAACGGAAACCAAATCCCAATGCTGCAGATGATTCTGGCTCAAATACCAATGAAGCGTCATTGAGCTGCAACTTGCCCATTGCGTCCCGCAGTTCTTCAAATTCTTCAGTGTCGACGGGGTAGATGCCTGCAAAAACCATTGGTTTAACATCCTCAAACCCCATTACTGCAGTTTTGGTTGGGTTGTCGACACGCGTAATGGTGTCACCGACTTTTACTTCTTTGGCTTCTTTTATTCCTGAAATGATATAGCCTACATCACCTGTTTCAACCTTATCTCTGGGTTCTTGGGTAAGCTTTAATATTCCTATTTCGTCCGCGTGATATTTTTTATCTGTATTTATAAATTTTACATGGTCGCCTTTATGAAGCTCTCCGTCAATCACCTTGAAATAGGCAATAATTCCACGAAATGAGTTGAAAACAGAATCAAAAATCAATGCTTTCAAAGGCGCATTGGGGTCACCTTGAGGATGTGGAACTCTGGTTAAGATGGCTTCTAGTATCTTCTCAACACCTAGGCCTGTTTTGCCACTTGCAGGAATAATATCGTCTCTATCGCAAAGAATCAATTCTTCAATTTGATCTTTTACTTCTTCAGGCATAGCACCTGGTAAGTCCATTTTGTTTAAGATTGGAATGATTACAAGTCCATGGTCTAGTGCCAAATATAAATTGGAAATGGTTTGGGCCTGAATACCTTGAGCAGCATCCACAATTAATAAGGCACCTTCGCATGCAGCGATAGAACGAGAAACTTCATATGAGAAATCAACATGACCTGGTGTGTCGATGAGGTTTAATATATAATCTTCTCCCTCATGCTGGTGTTTCATTTGAATGGCATGGGACTTAATTGTAATACCACGTTCACGTTCCAAGTCCATATTGTCCAAAACCTGCGCTTTAGCGTCTCTGTCAGAAACCGTCTTGGTTTCCTGCAAGAGTCTGTCAGCCAAGGTGGATTTACCGTGGTCGATGTGCGCGATAATGCAAAAGTTTCGGATATTTTTCACGGCGGCAAAGATATTATTTAAGTTGAAGTTGAAGTACAAACTGAAGTTGAATAATTTTCATAAAGCAAGCCTCTAAAATGGTCTGTTATTATTTGCTTTTTCTAACTAAAATTGCACCATGTACGAATTCCACGGAGATATGCAACGATACCACGATATGACGCGTGGTGTAACTGAGCAATTTGTTATACCGTTTGTGTCGCAGTCATTGGATATGTCTGAGTCACTGAACGTCTTGGAAATCGGAAGCGGAGAAGCTGGCGTTTTAAGTGCCTTTACTAAAAGTGGGCATAACTGCGTTGGAATTGAATTAAGCCCAGCAAGGGTAAAGCGTGCAGAAGACCTGATGATAGACGAAGTGGCTAAAGGTCAAATACGTTTTATCGCTCAGGATATCTATGACATTAATCCAGATGACTTCCAACCTAAGTTTGACTTGATCATTTTGAAGGATGTTATCGAGCACATTCATCAGCAGGAGAAAATAATGGTGCGGTTGAAGGAATTTTTGGCGCCAAACGGTGTTGTCTTTTTTGGCTTCCCTCCATGGTATATGCCTTATGGCGGACACCAACAGGTTGCCAAATCAAAGATTGGGAGTAAGCTTCCTTTTTATCATATTCTGCCGACTTTTGTTTATAGAGCAATATTGAAGATGTTCGGCGAAACAGAATTGATGATTGCCGGTTTATTGGAGATAAAGGACACAGGAATCACAATTGAACGATTTGAGCGGATTGCCAAATCTGCTGGGTTTAAGATAGATCAATCAACTTTTTACTTGTTTAACCCGATTTACAAGTTCAAGTTCGGACTAAAGCCAAGAAAGCAACTTGGTGTAATAAACTACATTCCGTTTTTACGCAATTTTGTGACTACCTGTGCTTATTATACGGTAAGAGTGAAGTAGGGTTTGAGGTGACTCAAGACTTATGGACATAGTGAGGTCACTTTTTAATGCTTAATTTTTGGTTTTTAATGAAGGTCTATTCTCTTTTCTCTTGTTTCTCTCCTGTCATATGCCAATGTCTGAATGTCTGAAGGATTGAATAACAGAATGTCTGGATATTTCATTATGGAATAAGTGAATCACTATTTTTCACTTTTCACTTTTAGTTTTTCACTTACCATAATCACTTTAACTTAATCATTCCAACACACGTATCGCTTTTGCAAACCGTTTTGAATAACCATCTCTGGCGAGATTCGAGATTATAATGCTGTACTCACTACCAGATGACGCATGAATAAAATCACTTCCATTTGGAGTCGAAACAATGCCCACGTGGCCAATTTCATTTCGCGTGGGACTTAAAAACAACAGGATATCACCTTTTCGTATTTCTTCAATTGAAATGTCTTTTCCAACCTCTTTAAAATCTTTAGAACTCCGTGGAACAGCAATATTAAAATGTTGAAAAACGAAATAAACAAATCCCGAGCAATCAAAACCTTTCTCTCCGTTTCCCGCCTCACTATAAGGTGTGCCTAAATATGTCATTCCAAAGCTTATAATGCTGTCTTCTAGAGACAACACATCTTGGAGAGAGATTGTGTCAGGCTCATCAATGTCAGTTGCTATTAATGGTGCGTCTTGATTTGCTGGTTTTTGTTTCAAAGGAAGCCCGATGTATTTGACTCCTAATACGAGAAAAACAACAGTACTTAATATTAGTAAAATAGTATTCTTTTTTTTAACCATAATTAAGTGAAAATAGCGATAGTTTGACAAAGTGCGGTAGTTCGTATGATATTCGACTATCGAACTAAAAAACCATCTGTTAGAGGACCAATTAACAGAAAAGGACAATATGCCAATAGAATTCTGAAAACAGAAAAACACGTATTCAAAGCCGCAGCCAAACAATTCCTATCTAATGCTGGATTAGCTAGAAATCCGTACGTTTTAGCTAATCCCAATACCAATTGCTTGCAATTTGGCAAAACCCGATTCTGCAATAAGAGGCGCAATACCGCTAACCTTTACCGCGTAAAACCCAAATGGGGAAACGAAAGATTTTGTCAACTTTATACGTACAGCAGGTATTTCAGCGAGGCGTCTTATCCTTCTGTTTTGGCTCTTTTATTTACAATAGCATTCCATTCATGAAATATCAAGGTTACCAAGTTACGTTTTACTGGGTTTTTTG
>JBLING010000280.1:0-3905 GCA_047639155.1 bacterium | reverse complement strand
CTAAGGATTGAATACCCTCAAAATGAGCAACACCTTCTGCAATTAAACTGTTAAAGAAAACATCCGTTGCGCTTATCCAGATATCTTTCTGTGCATGCTTTTTAACTTCGCTGTCACAGTTGTACCTGTGTGCTATAAAAAATAGTACCACAGATATAACCAGTAGTAGAGATATGGTGATTTTTCGAATCAAGGTTTAAAAGTAAGCATCCTGCTTTAAATAGTTTATTACATAGTCTTCGATAGCTGAATCAAAGGATGTAAAACCAATTGTATAACCTTGTCGCAACGTTCGTGCCATTTCTGCTTTGGTGTAATATTGGTATTTGTCTCTAATGTCTTTGGGAGTTGGGATGTATTCGATAGACGGTTCTAACCCCATTGCTTTAAATGTGGCGTTTGCTAGGTCGTTAAATGTCTTTGGTTGACCAGTGCCAAGATTATAAACACCACTTCCAGTTTTGTGGCCGTACCAAAACATCATCACACTAATTAGGTCTTTCACATAAATAAAATCACGCGTTTGTCCGCCATTACCATAATCCGGATTGTGAGACTCAAACAGCTTCATTTTCCCAGTGGCTTTTATTTGATTGAAAGCGTGAAATATTACAGAAGCCATTCTAGTTTTATGATATTCATTTGGGCCAAAAACATTGAAAAACTTAAGCCCAATCCAAAACGGAGATTTTTGAGTTTGTTGTGATGCCCAAATATCAAAATCAAGCTTGCTTTGTCCGTATGGGTTAAGCGGCTTTAAGTTCGTCATCGTGCTGTTGTCATCATCAAATCCCAATTCCCCGTCACCATATGTAGCGGCTGATGATGCGTATATAAGTGGGATGTCATTTACGGCACAATGTCTCCAAATCGACTTTGAATAATTAAGGTTTAGTGCATCAAAAATGCTTACGTCAAACTCGGTTGTGTCTGTTCGGGCACCAAGGTGAAAGATAAAATCAATATCAAGTTGCGGTAATTGTTGGATAAACGTATCTCTGGCGATATGGGTTGCAGTTTCAAGTCCCTCTACGTTCTTTTTTTTGTCGTTTTTGTTGAAGTCGTCTACAAGAATCAACGACTTAGTGACATTCCGAAATAAATGATGTGCCAAGCAACTACCTATAAATCCAGCTGCTCCAGTTACGACGATGTTTCCCATGTTGGGCAAAGGTATGGCAAATATCAGATTGGAGAATTCAGATTGAAGATTTTCCTACATACGTCATTCAGAGTGATCGACGCCCGGAGAATCTGTTGAGGTTGGAAGTTTTGTCGAGACTATTATGCACGTTTTGTTCAACCCCTCTGGGGTTGTGGAGCTACCGCTTAGTTGATGTTATGATGTTGGACCACTCTGTGGTCAATCGCAGTCAGTGTCTTTTGTGTATGACCAAAGCAATTGTTATAAAGGCCCCATCGGGGCCCAACATCATAACACGATTTGACCAAAACCAATTAAACATTAAACATTAAACATTTCCTTCTATAATCAATCACCGCATTATATTCTTCCAACACTTCCCCACCAAGAATGATGTCAAAAGGTTTAACGCCTAAGGTTTCATACATGGTTACGACATGGCTGACGTCGATGGTGCCAACAACCAATTTTTTAATGTTGAGTGATTTGAACTTGAGTGAATTTAGCCGGGCGAAGGTTGCTTCAACTGATTCTGGACCAATACCTGAAGTAGAATTGTCGTCGACTTTAACTTTTTTCAACTTGCCTAATTTGTCGGCAAAGGACTTGGCAAGAACTGTTTTACTTGCACCGGTGTCTATCAAAACCAGCGCTTTCAACCCATTGACTTTTGCTTTGCAAAAAATATGTGTTCCCTCTTCGCCGAGCTGTACGACTTTGATTGGGATGATGATTTTTTTCTTCATTAAAACAAAGGTTGTCCAGTCATTTCTTCTGGCTGATTAAGTTGCATCATTTTTAAAATAGTGGGAGCCACGTCGGCTAATTTGCCGTCTTTCATGGTTATATTTTCTTCCCCTAAAATGATACAAGGAACAAGATTTACACTGTGTGCTGTATTTGGAGATCCATCCGGGTTTACAGCGAAATCTGCATTGCCATGGTCGGCAATTATGACCATTTTGTATTTGTGTTTTGTAGCCGTTTCAACCAATTCTTTCACACAGGCATCGACGGTTTCGCAGGCTTTTTTAATGGCTGAAAAAACACCAGTATGTCCGACCATATCTGGGTTGGCAAAATTGACGCAGAAAAAATCTACGTCGTTTTGTGCAATCGCAGCTTGCACTTTTTCCTTTAATTCTGGAGCACTCATTTCCGGTTGCAAATCGTAGGTCGCAACTTTCGGAGAGTTTACCAAGATGCGTTTCTCGCCTTCAAATGGAGTTTCACGTCCACCACTAAAAAAGAAGGTAACATGTGGGTATTTCTCAGTTTCTGCAGCGCGAACTTGTTTCAACCCAAGATTGGCGATATGTTCTCCAAGTGTGTGTTTTAGATCGGTGTTATCAAATATTACATTTACATTTTGGAAGGTCTTGTCGTACTCCGTCATGGTGTAATACGACACATCAACTGGAGCCATATTCTGCTCGTGGAACGTCACTTGTGTTAGTGCCATCGAAATTTCACGACCTCTATCTGTTCTGAAGTTGAAACACAATACAATATCACCAGCTTCTATCGTTGTGATAGGATTATCTGCTTTATCGACATGAATGATTGGTTGAACGAATTCATCTGTAACGCCTTCGTTGTATGAATCATTGATGGCCGTTAAAACATCTACCGATTTATTGCCGGTACCATGAACCATAGCGTCGTATGCGCGTTTAACACGCTCCCAACGTTTGTCACGATCCATTGCATAGTATCTGCCAATAATGCTTGCTATTTTGGCTTTGCCAAACCTTTCATCAGTGATTAAATCTTGGATAAAGCCTTTACCACTTTTTGGATCACAATCTCTGCCGTCCAAAAATCCATGAATAAATGTGTTGTCATCTAAACCGTTATCACGTAAAATTCCGCAAAGGGCTTTTAAGTGTTCATCACTACTGTGCACACCACCATTGCTGACCAAACCCATTAAGTGAATTTTTTTTCCTTTGGATTTTGCTTCGTTAAGTAATTGCTGAAATTTTGGTTGGTTTAGAATTGATTTTTCTTCAAATGCTTTGTTAATCCGCATCAACATTTGGTATACAACCCTACCAGCACCTATATTCAAGTGTCCAACTTCTGAGTTGCCCATTTGGCCTTGAGGTAAGCCTACATTTTCGCCAAAGGTTTTAAGCGTACTGCAAGGTTTGGTAGACATTAAACTGTCCATAAACGGGGTATGCGCATTGTATATGGCGTCGGAATTGTCGTGTTTGCCGATGCCCCAACCATCCAAAATTAGGAGGATTGCCTTTTTATTCGTCATGCTGCAAAGGTATGGCAATTATTAATTAGGGCGCTTTGCTTTTGGGACGCTGAAGCTCCTGGGGCGCTGACGCTTTTGGCACATTGGCGCTATGCTAAATCAGCCTCAACTAGTCAACCGAGCACCGAAAAAGCCAAACGTCTTTCTGGACGTAGCGAAGAATCTCTTTTAATACTAAAGTTTAAAACGTTTAGGCTATTGGCATGTACAAATGGTTCTGTTGCATTAACTATGACAAGTTAGTAAATCTTTAGATTTGTCTTTGAAAACCACTTCAATGTTCAAGCGCCACCGATATCCAAAAGCAATAATTCTACAAGCAGTCTATTTTAAAGTGAGGTTTACCCTTAGTTACAGGGATGTATAAGAAATTCTGAGAATAAGAGGAGTAATCGTTGATCATTCTACCATCTACCGATGGGTATATAAGTTTAGCCCAATGATTGAATCAAACATGCATAAACGCAAAAAGAAGGTTTGTGATAGCTGGAG
>JBLING010000279.1:0-3953 GCA_047639155.1 bacterium | reverse complement strand
AAGGTTTGTTGTAAATCACGATGTAAGCGACTGTGATTGAACCCATAATTAAAATACCAGGAATTGACCTTAAAGCATATCGAAGGCCCCAGTCATCTTCTTGGGTTATGCCCCAATTCCCGAACTGGACTAAATAGATAACCACCCAAAGAGGTAATAATCGGGCAAGCCAAACTCTCGCATTGCTATTGCGGAAAATCAGAAAAAATAGCAGCAACAAAATACACAATGGATAAATCAGTTCGACGTAATACAGTATGATATCGAGGGTAGAAACCGGACCAAACGTTCTGGTGAATGGTAATTCGCCGGTTTGTAGAATATGTTTTACAAAATGCACCAACGATTGAACTGCGCCTGAGAAAAATACAACGAGAATAAATAAGGCGAAAAACTGAAAACGTTTCGCATTTAAATGCAATCCAGAGTCCTTCTTATAATCCCGTGACAAGCCAAAGATCATTATGGTTAAAGCAACAAGAATGTAAATCATAATTGGTCGTTCTATGGTTTACTTTAATTAAACAACTAGCTAAAGTACGAATTGTGTTTCTTAATCCGACATTCGACTCGGTTTTTCTAAACTGAATTAAACGCAAGGTGAAGTGTTATATGCCGACAACCTTCCATTTTCCATGGAGCCTGATCCGTTTGGGATTTTGTGTTTTGCTGTAAATAACAGATACAATTACAGCCATACTATTGAAAAGAATCCAGAGTGCAGTGTCGTTGCGGTTGGCTATAGCTGCAGTATATAGAGCCCCAATTGTTAGTGCGAGTAGTACATCATTCTTGCGGCTATTCGCATTCCATTTTTGACATTTATCATCGGTTTTTCTAGGACAGAGCCACAGTTTCTTAACTTCTGAAATATCTATCCACATAGTGGTGTCGTTTGTGTTTTCGGTTGAGTCAATATGTAAACTAATAAAAACTCCATTATATCCAGTCGCAGTTCCAAATACAAGGTCGTCGTCCAATTCAACTGCCAAAATTTTATTGAGTTCAATCTTCTTTTGTTTATCCTTATTGTTTACAATGGTTATATTTTGGGCAGACAGCGTGCTCGAATAGAAGGTTAATGCCAATATAAATGTGATCAATTTCATGTTGTTACCTGACCGAAAGCGGGAATATGAAGTTGCAGTTTGTTTCGTTAGCGACGAATGAGCAACAACTCTATCAATTTATCAATGATAAGAATTGTGCCTGAGGGCCCTAAAACACAATCTATCAATACTGAATGAAGATTTGGGAACCTTAAAAAACGACATAAGGCAAGAAGCATGCGCATCCGCAATAGCTTCCTGACTCATCCTAGTTTACATCCTCTAGGTTATCCGTTACCCAACGTAAACAATCTTCAAATGTATAAAAGATAAACTCAGGTGGAACAAGGTCTGGAATCACGTCAATCCGCTCTAACATATAGCGTGGCTGTTTGGACAAGCCCACCAGTAATACCTTTTTTCCGTCTTTAACAAAATCAACCAATACATCTTCCATAGCGTATAGTCCGGATTGATCCATATACGGCACTTTGCCCATTCGGATGATTAATGTTGTTGCCGTTAAAGGAATTTGTTGGGCAACTTGGGTGAAATCACTGGTTGAACCAAAAAAGAGCGGACCTTCAATATGTTTTATAAAAACCTTTTCTTTTAAGATTACTGGAAACTCTATTTCATCCGGCCAAGATGCGTCATCGATAGCTTTTACCGTAAATCGTTCTGAAGTAAAGTCTCCAATTTTCTTCATAAACCTTAACGAGGCTATTATTAATCCGATTCCAACAGCGTATACCAAGTTCCATGTGCACGACAATACCAGCACAATTAGCATAATAATTACTTCGGTGCGCGGCATGTACCTCGTTGCTTTAAGCCCTTTATAATCCATTACCCCAATACCAACTGTGATTAATATGCCTGCCAAAACAGCCATTGGTATTTTTGATGCAATAGGACCAAGAGCAAGTAATATAACAAGCAGCAAGACACTAGAAAACATACCCGATAATCGTGTTTTACCGCCAGCGTTAATGTTAACAACGGTTCTAATTGTGGCGCCGGCTCCAGGGATACCTCCAAATAATGCAGCAATACTGTTACCGATTCCCTGACCCACTAATTCTTTGTTTGGGTTGTGCCGTGTTTTAGTCATGTTGTCAGCAACTACAGACGTTAATAGCGAGTCAATGGCTCCCAACAAGGCGAGAGTGAGCGCAGTAAAGAAATATGGGACAACACTTCCGAAATTAAATTGTGTAAAAATATCAAGATGAAAAACGGGAAAACCGCTTGGAATTGAGTCGATAGGCCTGTAGTTCAGTCCAAAACCTATGGCTATGCCTGACATGACAAATAGTGCGACTAATGTGCTCGGGACTTTTTTTGTTATGCGTTTGAAACCAAAAATGATTGTGATTGTACCGAGTGCCAAAAGCAATTCAAGCCAATTGATGTTTTGTGCTGCCCGTGGCAGCACTTTTAATGTTCCAATTACGCCAGATGCATTGTTGCCAGCAAGAATTTCAGCTTCATCGTTAATTTGCTGCGGTGTTATATTCTCCGCTCGCTTGATGGTTTCTTTAAAATCCTCGAGCACCAGTATCTCTTCCTGCATTTCGTCATGCAGAATGTCATCCAGGATTATTTCCTCGGCACGCGGTTTGAATTTATCCGTATACGATTGATTCTCTTTAGGGTAATACCCAATTGAAGGGAGAATCTGTGTTACGAGTATGATAACACCAATCGCTGTCATAAAGCCAGAAACTACGGGGTATGGAATGTATTTAATGTATTTGCCTAAACCAAGTGCGCCAAGTCCGATTTGCATTAATCCAGCCAAAAGAAAGACTGTTAAAATTGCCGGTAAGGCATGCATTTTATCTCCATCGGAAGCGGCTAGAAATTCTGCAATCACAACCATACTCACAGCGGTCATTGGTGCTGTAGGGCCCGAAATTTGCGTATTTGTTCCGCCAAAAATTGCAGCAAAAAAGCTGACATAAATTGCACCGTATAGACCAGCGTCGGCACCAAGCCCTGAACTTACTCCAAACGCTAAGGCCAAAGGTAAAGCCACAACGCCAGCTGTTATGCCACCTAATATGTCACCTTTTATCTGCGAAAAATCAAATTCAAAGAGCTTCTTCATTCTATGTTACCGGCGATAAACGCATTAGTGGTGGTAAGCTTACGAAGCTATTCTTTATTCAGTGTTTGGAACAATGATTATGGTTTCAATCCTATATGACAAAAGACATATGGATTCAAGATAAGATTAATCTTGACATTTTTAGATTAATCAAGTTGATGCTAAGCTGACAATTCGTCAAGTATTTTACGAGACCTTTTTGCAAAGTCTTCTGTGTATTTATAGAGTTGGTCCGAAATACTCAGTCTTAGTTCGTTTTTTAGGTCCGGATATTTCTTTGTTAATGCGAATAACACAAGAATGGCCCTCGACTTGATGGTAACATTTGTCGAATCAGATTGAAGCCAACTAAACAACAAATTGATTGCTTTGGCCTCGTTTTTTTCTGGGATACCTGCCATTAGCCAGTAATTTGCGAACGATTCTTTGAACGCAAAATGAGAAACCTTTACACTAAATTCTAGGAGGAATGGAAGTGCAGAATATAAGCGTTCTGGATTCAGCTCGCCAACCTCGCTTAGAAACTATGCAAATCTTTTTGCTGTCTTTACTTCGCATAATAGGAGAAGAGCATAGTCCTTAATGTCAAGATTATACACATTGATTTGTTGCGCCCACAATTCCCTCAGAACAGCATTGCTTCCGGCGAGTGAATTTTGGAGTTCGGTATGTAAGTCCTTCGACATTAAAGTTTTATGTTGATCAAGATGCTTTATTTATTTACGTTTTTGTCCAGCATGTCGGTGGTTTGAGTTGACATACTTTTTACTGGGAGATAAATCTTTAACCCC
>JBLING010000278.1:0-3958 GCA_047639155.1 bacterium | reverse complement strand
ATGTTGTTCAATTCAGCAAATTCGGGTGAAACAAAGTAAGTTTCCGCTTCTTCCAAACTCAAACCAAACTTGGTTTCCTCTTGCGCAATATGAAATTGAAGAAGCACACGAATAACTCTTTCACTCTTGGCGGCTTGTTTATTAATCTCTCGAAGCAGTTTCACCTTATCCACCGAATGAATACAACTAACAAATGGAGCGATGTATTTGATTTTGTTGCTCTGCAAATGACCAATCATATGCCATTCAATATCTTTTGGTAGCGTTTCAGATTTTGGGACCAATTCCTGAACACGATTCTCACCAAAAATCCGCTGTCCAGCTTCGTAGGCTTCCATTAAAACCTCGTTCGGTTTAGTCTTGGATACTGCTACAAGTGTTACGTTTTTCGGTATTCCAGATTTTATCTCCCTTAAATTTTCGGCATTTTTTCTCATTCTGATTGCAAAGTAAATAAGCTTAATCTAGGTTGGCAACACGGTTCTCCTGAACTTGTTTCAGTATCTATCAATTTAGACACTGAAATAAATGCAAGGTGACCGCTAATTGGTAATTTTGAAAGATGAGCATTTTAACGGAAATGGAGAAGCGTGGGTCATACGCTCAACTTTCTAGCGGAAAGGTGCGCTATGAACTGGTTGGGCCTGAAAATGGTGAATTGGTGGTGCTGGTTCATGGGTTTATGGGACACATGCACGTTTGGGACAAGAACGTACAGTTTTTGGTTGATAGCGGTTATCGCGCCCTATGTTTTGATCTTTATGGTCGCGGATTTTCGGAGAGAGTTCGCTTGAATTACGATGCCAAATTATTTGTTGGGCAATTGCTTGATATGGTGAATCATGTTTCGAAAGGCGATAGATTCCATCTTATTGGTTCGTCAATGGGAGGTGCTATTTCCACACGATTCGCAAGTGAATACCCTGATTTAGTGAAGTCGATTATGCTGGTTGACCCATATGGAATTCCTCAGCCTAAAGACCTAGGCATTCGTATTGTTCAACCCAAACTATTCGGTGAGGTATTTATTGGAACGCTTGGCAGTCCTATCTTGAACCGTGCCCCAATCAAGGGTATTTTTGATAAGAAGAAATATAGCCATTTTACAAAATGGTTTGCTGCACCTTTGGTCATCAAACGGTCAAAACGGGCACTTTTAAGCACGCTTCGACACTTTATGCTGGAGAATCACGTGCCGCATTACCAGCGGCTCAATGACCTGGACATTCCCAAATTGCTGCTGTGGGGACGCGAGGACAAAGTGCTGACCTTTGCGTATGGCGAAAGGATTCACTCGCTTTTGCCGACTGCCCGATTTGAGGTTTTTGAGCTATGCGGTCACGTTCCGCATTATGAAGAACCGGAGAAATTCAATGCGCTTACACTTCAATTCTTAAAAGAACAGGTTTGAATCGATTGGTTTTAGGTTTGCTTTTTATCTCCTCATTTTCTGTCAAAGCGCAGAAAATTCAGGACATGCTTCATGAAATTAAGCTTCCTGATGGATTTAAAATTGAACTATACGCTACAGAAGTTGAGAACGCCCGTTCGCTGGCACAAGGCCCGAAGGGTGTGATTTTCGTTGGTAGTAGAGGAGAAGGGAAAGTTTACGCGGTTGTAGATGAAGATGGAGATTGGAAATCTGACAAAACCTATGTTCTTGCCGAGAATCTCAACATGCCAAATGGTGTCGCTTACCGAGATGGTGATTTGTACATAGCCGAGGTTAGCAAGGTTTCTGTCATGCGTGGAATTGACGCTAAGCTGTCAAATCCGCCAAAGATGGAAACCATCAAAGATGATTTTCCTACAGAGAAACATCACGGTTGGAAATACATTGCTTTTGGACCTGATGATAAGCTATATGTGCCAATTGGTGCGCCTTGCAACAACTGCCTGAAAGAAGACGAGGACAAACGTTTTGCTTCCATAACCAGAATGAATGCTGATGGCTCTGACTTTGAAGTTTTTGCTCATGGAATTCGGAATTCAGTTGGGTTTGATTGGCATCCGGAAACCAAAGAGCTCTGGTTTACTGACAATGGTCGTGATTGGATGGGCGATACCAAACCAAATGATGAATTAAACCGCGCTCAAGAGAAAGGAATGCATTTTGGTTACCCGTATTGCCATGCTGGCGAATATGCCGACCCTAAATTCGGGAAGAAGAGAACGTGTTGGGAATTCACGGTTCCAGCACGAAAATTAGGTGCTCATGTTGCTTCATTAGGAATGAGTTTTATCGAGAAAGATGTGTTCCCAAAGGAATATCAAAACTCTGTCTTTATTGCTGAACATGGCTCATGGAATAAGACGGTTCCAGATGGTTATAGAATTACTCGCGTTGAACTGAAAGGTAATTTGGCTGTTAAATATGAGGTATTTGCTGAAGGCTGGCTTAGCGGTGCCGAACGATTAGGTCGTCCTGTGGATGTTCTTGAAATGGAAGACGGAAGTCTACTTATTTCGGATGACCACGCAAATTGTATTTATCGAATAACATATTCAAAATGAACATACTCGTAAAAATCATCATCTCTTCATTGGCTGTATTTCTAACAGCTTGGTTGCTGCCCGGAGCAGAAGTCACAGATTACATAGCTGCCCTTTGGGTGGCTATTGTTCTTGCACTACTAAACGGGTTTCTGAAGCCTGTGCTGGTTCTTCTCACCATTCCAATTACAATTTTCTCCCTTGGGCTTTTTCTTTTGGTCATCAATGCAGGTATCATCTTGCTTGGAAGTCATTTGGTAGATGGCTTTTATGTTAATGGTTGGTTGTCAGCATTGATATTCAGTTTTGTGCTTTCCATTCTTACATCGATTATGGAATCTATTGGAGGAAAGAAAAAAGGACACAAATAATCAGCTAAAATGCCTACCGAAAAACGCTTCACTTCGCTCAAGGAGTTTTACCCTTTTTACCTAACGGAACATTCAGATTTCGTTTGTAGGACATTGCATTTCGCTGGTACAGGGCTCGTCATTTGTTTGGGGGTTATTGGAATCATTAGCCTCGATTGGAGGTTTTTTGTGTTGATGCCCATAGCTGGTTACGGATTTGCCTGGGTTGGTCATTTCTTTTTTGAAAAAAACAAACCTGCTGCGTTTGCAAATCCGTTCTATAGTTTGGCTGCCGATTTTATGATGTTCTTTCACATTATATCTTTCCAACTGCCCAAGAAGATGGCAGAATCTAAAAAGCTATATCCGTAGTTTGATGGTTCCAGAAAAAGCTCAGTATTACATTAATCAGCTGCAAATGCTGAAGCACCCTGAAGGAGGCTGGTATAAGGAAACATATCGTTCGCTTGGCTCCATTTCAGAACCTGATTGTTTTGATGGTAAAAGGAGTTATTCCACTGGCATTTATTTCCTACTTACAAAAGATAACTTCTCAGCTTTTCATCGCATAAAAAGTGATGAGATGTGGCACTTCTATGCTGGTGATGGACTGACTATTCATGAACTAAAAACGGATGGTTCTTATGTCAAACATCAACTTGGACTGGATCTCGAAAATGGAGAACAACCACAGTTGGTTATTGCGGCTAAAAGCTGGTTTGCGTCCGAAGTGAAAAAGGGCGAAAGCTGGTGTCTTGTCGGTTGCACGGTTTCGCCAGGGTTTGATTTCGAGGATTTTGAAATGGCGGACAGCGCAACTTTAGGTGAGAATTTCGCACCCATGATAGGGCTTATTAATCGTTTGACTAGAAATTAATCTCAAATCTTTTTTTAGTCAATATTTTTGACTTCTGATTCTATGGTCAAATCATTGTCTATGAGTCTCTGATTGTATTGTTGAATAAACGATTTTAATGATAATTCCATCTCATTTTTCACAATAGGGAGTTGGTCTAAAAGATTGGTGTTGAGCATCGTGTCGTTTTTGAAATTGAGGCGAACTATGGAAAGTCTTGGGAAGAAGTGAAAAAAGGGCTTCTTGATAATGACTAAAT
>JBLING010000277.1:0-4039 GCA_047639155.1 bacterium | reverse complement strand
AGAAAGAAACTGAGTATTTGCATTAAATCAGCCCATTTCCAATGCATTAATTTGAAAACGACTCCTATGACTAGCATAACAATTAGAATACGTTCAATAACACGAACCCACTTCCATGAGCGTACTTTGGTAGTCGTTATTTCATTTGCATCAATAAGCTCTTCCATATCTTATTTTAAGGTTTAATCAACGTGTCTATAAATTCGAGAACATCGTCTTTACCATTCCCATCTTTACTGCTTGTAATAAACCGGTTTGGCAATGTTTCCCAACCTTGTTTGTACATAGCGGCTTCGAAAAGACCAATGTTCTCCGACTGCTGCGTTTTTTTTATTTTGTCGGTTTTGGTAAAGATGATTTGAAATGGAACTTCCTTAACACCACACCATTCTACAAACTCCAAATCAATGCGCTGCGGTTTTAAACGTGCATCAACCAAGATGAAGGCAGTATACAAGTTCTTTCGATTCTCTAAGTAATCCAATATCATGGATCCAAACCGTGCTTTTTTTCTGTCGTGCACTCTTGCGTAACCATATCCTGGAAGATCGATGAGGTTCCAAACATTATTGATGCTAAAGTGGTTAATTAGTTGAGTTTTCCCAGGCTTACTACTGGTTTTTGCCAGGCTTTTTTGATTGGTAAGCATGTTAATTAAACTCGACTTTCCAACGTTAGAACGACCGATGAAGGCGAACTCAGGTGTTTCAGATGTATCCATCTTTTCGATGGTTGCGTAAGATTTGATAAACTTTGCTGATTTGATTGTCATGACGGATATTTGCAAACTTAATTTTTTCATAAAGACTTTAGCAATTGCAGTCCACAAAAACAGAGGTTAAACCTTACAGTAAAGAAGGTTCGAAACGAGAACAGGTTGAAAAAATGTTCGATAGCATTTCGCACAAGTATGATTTTTTAAATCATTTTCTGTCGTTTGGAGTCGATCATATTTGGCGTAGAAAGACCATTGCACGTATTAAAGACGTGCAACCCAAGCGTATTTTAGATGTTGCCACGGGTACCGCAGATTTAGCAATTGCAGCGCTGAAACTAAATCCAGAAGAAGTAATTGGCATTGATTTATCGGAAAATATGCTAAACGTGGGGCGGACAAAACTTACAAAAAAGGGCATTGACAAAATCACACTAATGCAGGGTGACAGTGAAAATCTTCCATTTGAAGACGATTATTTTGACGCAATTACTGTTGGTTTTGGTGTACGTAACTATGAAAACCTTGAAAAAGGGTTGTTGGAAATGAAGCGCGTTTTAAGACCAGGCGGTAAATTAGCCGTGCTTGAATTCTCAAAACCATCCGCTTTTCCGATCAAACAGTTGTATACGTTCTATTCTAAATACATCCTTCCATTGTGGGGTAAAATATTTTCAGGTAGTCAAGAAGCCTATGTTTATCTTCCCGAGTCTGTAAAGCATTTTCCTGAAGGACAAAACTTTATTGACATATTATCTCAATGTGGGTACAAAAAAACGAGTTTTAGTCGTTTGACTTTTGGGATAACCTCAATATATGAAGGCACAAAATAAAATGGTAGCAAAAAAGTGGATGATTTTCGGATTGCTATTGTCGATGAGCTCAATGGTGAAAGGGCAGGAAATTAATCCTACCTACGATCTACATCGAATTCATTTCGGTTTTTCAATTATTGGGAATTACGGTAAGCTAAAATATAGCACTGTCAGTGACTTTATGGACAACGATACGATTCAAAGTATCAATACAAATACCTTCCCTGGCTTTGGAGTTGGTGGTATAATGAATCTAAAAGTGGCAGAATATTGGGACTTTAGAACAATGGTGAACATCCAATTTGTTGAGCGCCATTTACAATACAATTTTAGAGGAGGCGACATTCAAACAGCCAAAATAAATTCGACGTACATGGAAATCCCTTTTCAGATGAAGTACAAGTCGAAGCGCAACCACAACAAACGTTTTTATTGGGTTGGAGGAGCAACGTATAGATACGACTTCGCATCAGACATAGATACAGAGAGAAGTAATACGAAACCTATCGTAGCCTTATACCCAGCGACATTCAGTTATGATTTTGGTGCTGGACTGGACTTGTATTATGAGTTCTTTAAGTTTTCGCCAGAAATACGCATAAGCAACGGTATCGGTAATTCAATGGTGCCCGATTCGTTCATATATGCTTCTTCACTATCCAGAATGTCTCCAAAACTTATTCAGTTCTTCCTGCATTTCGAAGGATAATTTTTAATGGAATTTAGTCTAGTTCAAAAAGATGTATCATCCAGTGCTAGGGCCGGAGTCTTAAAAGCACCTCACGGTGATATCGAAACACCAATTTTTATGCCCGTAGGCACTCAAGGTTCGGTGAAAACCGTTAGCCAGGAGTTGCTGAAAGAGCAAATAAATGCGCCAATAATTCTCGGAAACACGTATCACTTATTTCTTCGTCCAGGAACTGAATTGTTGGAAAAAGCAGGTGGACTGCATGGTTTTATGAATTGGGATAGGAACATCCTAACAGATAGTGGAGGCTATCAGGTGTATTCTATTTCTGATCAAAGAAAAATTAAAGAGGAAGGCGTCGTTTTTAAAAGTCATATCGACGGTTCCAAACACTTGTTTACACCAGAGAATGTGATTGATACACAACGCAGCATTGGTGCTGATATCATTATGGCATTTGACGAGTGCACACCTTACCCTTGTGAGTTTGAATATGCGGCCAATTCAATGCGCATGACGCATCGTTGGTTGGATAGATGTTTTAACCAAATGGACAAGACTGAGCCTAAATATGGTTATGAGCAAAGCTTGTTCCCAATCGTTCAGGGTAGCGTTTATCCAGAATTGCGCAAACAAAGCGCTGAATACATCGCAAGTAAAACAGCAGATGGTTATGCCATTGGCGGATTAAGTGTTGGAGAACCACATGAAGACATGTATGCCATGACCGACTTAGTTTGTGGTATTTTGCCTTCAGACAAACCAAGATATCTAATGGGCGTAGGTACGCCAGCAAATATCCTTGAATGTATCAGTTTAGGTATAGATATGTTCGACTGTGTAATGCCAACACGAAACGCAAGAAACGGTCAAATTTTTACAAAGGATGGCATCATCAATATCAAAAATCAACGATGGGCAGACGATTTAAGTCCTGTTGATGAAGAATTAACACCTAATTATTCTAAAGCCTATCTTCGGCATTTAACGATTAGTAAAGAGTATTTGGCTGGACAAATTGCCAGTACACATAATTTGTCGTTTTATTTGTGGTTGGTTCGTGAAGCGCGTAAGCATATCTTAGAAGGAGATTTTACGGCATGGAAGAACAGCACAGTGAAAAAAGTTTCAACACGATTGTAGTATGGATCCAAGAGCAATTTATAATAAAACAAATACACTTTCTAAGGCTTGTTTGAAGGTGGCAATGGTATTGCCTCAAGACAACCAGATGGCAGCATTTGCCCGCGTTGAATTGGTGCGTAATGCTTCCGATTTAGGCATAAAAACCCGCGGCCTGATGGTCGGACAACTGAGTGAGGTATTCGTTGACAGGTTGAGTAAAGCTGTGGATAGCTGTAATGGATGCGGATATTGGCTTCAGCTAATTCTCGACGATGGCATATTGAACAAACCAGAGATTCTGACGCCCCTCATTAGAGAGTGCGACGAGTTATCCCTGATGTTCTTAGGGGCCCTTAAAAAGGCCAAGAACAAAATGGATTAGTCCTATGATAAAGAAGATCGATTGGTACATCATCAAGAAATTCCTGTTAAGTTTTGTGCTTACATTGGGACTGTTTACGGTGATTATCATCGTATTTGATGTTGCTGAAAAAATCGATGATTTCGTAGAGAAGCAAACTCCATTTAGCGAGATTGTATTTGATTACTACCTCAACTTTATACCGTTTCTTCTAAATTTATTTAGCCCAATATTTGTCTTTATCACTGTCATATTCTTTACGTCTAAAATGGCGGATAAGTCTGAAGTGGTTGCTATTTTGTCCGGTGGTGTTTCATATTTAAGATTCATGC
>JBLING010000276.1:0-4046 GCA_047639155.1 bacterium | reverse complement strand
GAACAGGTCATTTCTGTCCAGTCCATCAATATCCAAACCTCTTTGAACCCAACTTGAATCAATCCAGTGATATACGCGTACATGACCCACAAATGTATCGCTCGCATTATTCCAAGGTGCTGAGATAGCCACAAGTGAACCGTCTGCACTTAGACTTACATCATAGCCAGAATGATTATTACCAGACTCACCTTCTATGTCATTCCCAAGCTGTTTCCACGTTGATCCATTCCATTGGAAAATTCTTACATGTCCTGACCATTTACCATTTAAATGGCTATTGATAGAACCAATTGCTAATGTATTCCCATTGTCACTAAGGCTTATCGCCGAACCAAATTGGTCTTCAACTAAATCGCCATCAATATCACTTCCCTTTTGCACCCATTTCGAATCAACCATTTCAAAAACCCGTACGTGACCAGAGTTTTTACCATTTCCGTCGTTGTTCTCCGCTCCGATTGCAATAGTTTGTCCATTTTTACTTAGGGAAATGTCTGTTCCGAAATAATCGAATGAATCCTCGGCATTTAGGATTTGTCCATTTTGCACCCAATCCTGTGCGTAAGTAACTTGAACAAACAAAAGAAGGCTGATTACTGTAAGTATTCGTTTACACATGTATACAATAGAGTATTTTAACAACTAAAACGTCCCACCTCGATGCACAATAAACAGAAATATTTTACCTCACTGCGTTAATTAATCGTGACTTAAGCATTTATTTTCGACCATATTTGCACCATGTCAACCGATACAAACGAGAAGTGGAAATTCATTCTATCTGAGCTGGAAAAACAGTTTGGCAAAAAACTCGATATGAACGCACTTTTACTCATAATTGGTATTCGGGAATTGGGAAGCCTCAAAGACAAATTCACCAAAGAAGAGAAAGTCCGACTCATGCATATCGCTGTTTGCAGACTATTCAGCAAAAGCGGTCACTACGAATTAATTGGGGTAAATTCCAAAGGATGGCCCGAGTGGGAAAAGCTGCAAGA
Organism: bacterium; assembly: GCA_047639155.1. Classification (GTDB taxonomy): domain Bacteria; phylum Bacteroidota; class Bacteroidia; order NS11-12g; family UBA9320; genus UBA987. The sequence continues at coordinate 3,045 of JBLING010000276.1, read as the reverse complement.
CCTTCCTTTTGTAGACGTCTTTGAACAAGAAAGTCTTATCCGACAACACATTGTCGATTACTTCGAAGAGGAAGAAATTTATTAATTACTTGGGTACTTCGATAAGTATCGTATTACCTGGTTTGATAATCAAATGATCATCACGCAACCACGGGTTTAACACCTTAATCGTTTTATAATTGGTGCCATTTTGAATCGCAAATTCAGCCAAATCGGCTATTGTAGTATCAACACTTATGTTAACCGTTTGAATATTATCGTAGTACTCATCATTTGACAGACTAAATCCATACGCACCTGGATTTTCCATAATGAGTTTGTACGCTATCAACCTAAAGACATACCGACTGGTTTCGGTGTTCATATATAAGTCGTAATACGTTTCAACCTTTTGATTTTCCAAATCGCGCATCACGCCAGACAACCCACGATTATATGCGGCTGCTGCAAGCGTCCACGATCCAAGCTTTTCTTTCGCGTGCTTCAAATATGCACAGGCTGCTCGAGTAGCCTTTTCAATGTGATACCTTTCATCTATCTCATTGTTAATGGTTAAGCCATACGACTGACCTGTTGATTTCATAAACTGCCATACGCCTCTTGCCCCTGCTGGAGATACTGCATTTGTTAACCCACTTTCAGCAACAGCCAAATATTTATAATCTAAAGGAACGCCTTCTTCCGCTAAAATTCTATCCATCAATGGGAAGTACTTGCCACTTCGTTTCAATAACAAAAGGGTATTCGACTGCCAATATGTATTGCTTAATAACTCACGCTCTAATCGCTCTTTCACTTCCCAATTGGACTGTGGAACCAATTCTCCACATAGGAAAATGGAGTCTGGGATAGGTGGCATAGCAATATGATACCGCGCATTAAAATCAGTAGAAAGCGTCTCTAATTGCTCCTGAGTTTCCCCGGTTTTAGAAGCACTTAAAATCACCCCAATACAAAATAGTAAGACAATTGATACACTGATTTTTAAGGTTGATGTCATATTAGAAGTAAAGTTTTAAGTCAAAGGTTAAATTAGTAATTGAGCCGTTTTTGCCCGTCTCGGGAAACACATTTTCCAATATCAAATTGTCATTTATATTTAAAAGTCCCAAACGAACGCTCGGTCTCAATCCGAAATAATAGAAGTCAAAGTGATACCCGACCACTGCGCTAACATCAAAGTTTTGAAAGCCATAGTCTTTGTATGTTGCTTTGAAATCGTTCGGTTTAACGTATATCTCAGACTGCAGCAAATATGCAGGTTCTAAACCCATAGTTAAATACCTGTTTTCTGCTTTACCGCTCATGTTAATCATTGCGCTCACAGGTAAATCGATATAAATAAACTTTACTTGACTATATGCGTCTGTAATACCGTTGTCGAAATTTGATCCTCGAAAGGATGCGTTTATTTCAGCACCCAAGTGGACAGATTTGCTCAGTTTTTGGCGATATGCTGCGCCCAAAACAATAGCAGTTTTAAGTTGTGCATTTTCCAACTCTGTCCCCAATATGGTTGAAGTGTTTATACCCATATTCATACCAATCTTAAAATTAGTAGATTTAGGAAATGGCTGCGCATTACTGTCAACAGCAAAACCAAGTATGGTCAATATGAAAATGGCCCGCATCAACATGATATTCTATTAACGTCTAATTTGTCAATTTGGTTTACTCAATCGTTTTTCCCTTTAAAGCTGTCGCAATCGTTTTGTCCATCATACCCTCGGCAAAAGGCTTGGTGTATTCATTCAATTCGTCTTGAGCGAGCTGGATGGCATCTTTGTCCTTAGACTCAATAGCCCCGCTTAATGTGGCAACCAAATTATTAATTTCTTTTATTTCGTCTTTGCGAATATCACTCTTGTTATTCGCAACAAACTTCTCCGTACTCTTAATTAAATACTCAGATTCATTAATCGCCTCATGCAAAACACGGTAATCCATGTCTTTTTGAGCGTTTGACAACGAATCTTGCAACATTTGTTCCACTTCTTTATCCGTTAAACCATATTGTGGTTTTACGTCAATTGTTTGTTCTACGCCAGAGCGTAATTCTTTTGCTTTAACTTTAAGTATTCCATCCGCATCAAGAATAAAAGCAATTTCAACTTTTGGAATCCCTGCTGGCATAGCAGGAATACCAGTCAAAATAAACTCCGCCAATTTTCGATTTTCAATCACCTTGTCCCGCTCTCCTTGGAATACAGATATTTTGAGGTTTACTTGACCATCAATCGACGTTGTATAGTTTCTACCCGCTTTAAATGGCACCCGAGAGTTTCGAGGTATTATTACATCCATCAATCCACCCAAGGTCTCAATGCCCAATGATAAAGGAGTTACATCCAACAACAACAGGTCACGTCTATTTCCAGCAAGTATATCCGCCTCTATAGCAGCTCCAAGGGCAACAATTTCATCTGGGTTTAATTTGTTCTCCAGTGTGCTGTGATTAAAAAACGTAGAGACAGACTCAATCACATACGGTATACGCGTTGAGCCTCCCACAAACACAACCTCTTGTATTTCATCTAACTTTAAACCAGAATCACTTAATGCATTTCGACAACAGTCTATGGTTTTGTTAACCAACGGTTTAATTAAGTCTACAAAAGTTTCTTTTGATAAAACCAATTGACCTCCATCAAAGGAAGTTTCAAAAATTTCTTTACCACCTACGTGGACTTTGGCTTTCTCGGCCAACAACCGTATCTCTTGCTTTTTTGAAGGAGTTAAAGTTGTATAATCGATGTTAAACGTTTTAGACCAGTGTCGTACTATGGCTTTGTCAAAATCATCGCCCCCTAAAAATGTGTCACCATTGGTCGAAAGAACTTCAAAAATGCCATCTTCAATCCGTAAGATTGAAATATCAAATGTTCCACCGCCCAAATCGTAAACCGCAACAGTCTTTTGTATGGTTGTGTCCAATCCTATGCCATAGGCCAAACTAGCTGCAGTTGGTTCATTCACAATACGCAATACTTCAAGGCCAGCAAGTTTGCCGGCATCTCGAGTTGCTTGACGCTGTGCATCATTAAA
>JBLING010000275.1:0-4059 GCA_047639155.1 bacterium | reverse complement strand
TGATTTACCCGCTGATGTGGGGAAAGAACAAAATCACTGACAGCTGTCTAGCCATTTACAATTGCACTTTTTACTTGATCGAAAAATACTATTTGGCTAAATAGTTATTGGATAAAAAAATCATGGAAATACCGATATTTGTCAGAGTAACTTTCAATAACTATACTTTAAGAGTGAGAATCAAAGTTTGATGGATTAGATAAAAAAGGTTTTGTGCATGAAAAAAAAAACAATAGATAAAACTACGAAAAAAACAGTGTTAGAACTAATCGAAAAAGCACAAAACGAGCAAGGTTTGAGCCTTTCATTACTTGACTTAAACCTACGTAAAGTTCCGGAAGCAGTTTGGAAGCTCCACAGTTTGCAAAGTTTGAATCTTGGAAAAAATAATCTTACTGAAATATCGAGTAATATTTCTCAACTTAAAGAACTTCGCCATTTGTGGGTATTTGGTAATGAATTGAAAAAACTCCCTGATTCGATTTGGGCACTTACTAAACTTAAAAGTCTACATGTGCATAGTAATAAAATTACCGAACTACCCGATATTCCAAACGACTTAGAACAATTGGAGATTCTTGATGCTCGGAGCAATTTAATCATGGAATTGCCAGATACTATCAATCATCTAATCAACTTAAAAAAACTACGACTAAATAACAACCGTTTGATAAAATTACCATCACAAATCCAATATCTACGCAAGTTACAAACGCTACATTTTATGGAAAATGTAGCGTTTGGTATTCCACCTGAAATAATTCAAAAATCACCAAGCGAAATCTTAGAGTATTACTTTCGTTCTGCGGCTACAGCGAGGAAACTAAATGAGGCCAAAGTCCTCTTTGTTGGACAGGGAGCCGTTGGGAAAACCTCATTAATTCGACGTTTATTGGATCATTCGTTTAATGCAAAAGAGGAGAAAACAGAAGGAATAGCAATCCGTCAATGGGGTGTTGAATACTCAGCTGATGACTTTGTGCGATTGAACATTTGGGATTTTGGCGGACAAGAAATTATGCACGCAACACACCAATTTTTTCTTACAAAACGTAGTCTGTACATACTTGTACTCAGTGCTCGTGCTGGCGAGAATCAAAGTAATTTATATTACTGGTTGGAAATGATTCGAATTTATGGTGAAAACTCTCCCGTTCTCATTGTTATTAATAAGTGTGACCAGCATTACGATACGTTAGATGAGAATCGATTATACATTGATTATAAAAACAAATTGAAGATTGTTGGCTTCCATTATATATCATGCAAGAGCGGTCATGGGATAGCTGAACTAGAAAAAAGGATAGCCGAACTCGCCTGTTCTTTACCTCACGTATCTGATTTACTGCCTTTGGAATATTTTACGATAAAAGAACGGATGGAATTACTTGCGAAAAATACCGATTTCATTACGGATGACGAATATCAAACGATATGTAACCAGAATAATGTACATGGTAAAGATTGTACAACCTTGCTTCGATTTCTTCATGATTTAGGTAGCATCCTTCACTATGATGATCCTGAGCAAGTATATCAGCTATGCGATACAAAAGTGCTGAATCCAGAGTGGGTAACTGGTGGCGTATACCGTTTTTTAAATGACAGTGAACTTTTACGTGCAGGTAATGGTGTCGTTGAACGTTTGGACCTTAATCGAATTCTCTCTTGTGATGCAGAAAGCCGTCGTCGATACCCAGAGCAGCGTCACCGGTTTCTTGTTGATATGATGAGAAAGTACGAAATATGTTTTGATTTTCCTTTCGAGCCTAAGAAACTGCTACTACCGGAGCTTTTATCTAAAAACGAACCTGATGTAGGGTGGATCAATTCAAGCAGTGGGCATGATGATATCCTTGATTTCGAGTATTGGTATGTATTACTCCCACAGGGGCTAATTCCAAGGTTTATTTTACGTATGCACCATCACTTGACCGATACGCCTACATATTGGCGAGCAGGGGTTGTATTGAACATAGAGCAATGTAGGGCTCTTGTTCGTGGAGATAGTAGAAATTCAAAGGTGTATATTCAAATTCAGGGTCAAGGCACAACCCACCGACAAATAGCACTTTCAATTATTCGAAGTTGTTTAGACGGTATTCATAAAACGTACGGAAATCTCAAAATTGAAGCAAAAATTCCGTTACCAAATGATCCCGAAGCGCCACCTGTTGATTACGAGTTTTTATTGAAACTTGAACGCAGCGGTGTGGTTGAACAGTGGTTTGAGAAATCGAAACGTCAGTATAAGATTCAGGAATTACTTAGTGGTGTCGCAGTACGAAACTTTGATCTGTTTCTGAGTCACGGTACTAACGATAAGCCGTTGGTTCGTAAGCTACGGGATGAACTCCACAAGCGAGGGCTTTGTTGTTGGATGGATGAATTCAATCTGACACTTGGAAGGCCGTGGCAAAAAGAGATTATTGAATCAATGCGTAAGTGTCGTTATATAGCTGTATTGATTGGCCCCAATGGTTCTGGTGATTGGCATTCGAAAGAATGTCAGCTATCACTTATTCAAGCTGAGTCTCATGGCATACCAGTAATTCCTATAATTCTTCCTGGGGGGGATATTGAATCGAATCAATTACCGACAGAGTTTGAGTTCTTGAAACTTTTGACTTGGATGGATTTTGGCGCTGGGTTCAGTGATGAAGGTATTTTACGTCTTGTGCGTTTTTTAAGGGAAGATTCTTAAGGCCGTTATCAATATGGTAAAATAAATCATTTTAGAGTTGTGTAAATAGTTGTAAATACGCATGTAAGTCGGGGCTAGACATCTCTTTGTTATAATTCAATCAACCATTATGCTTTCGATAAAAACTGTTTCAACGGGGACATCTCCATGATGACCATGGTTAGAAGTTTTAACTTTTTCGATGTGGTTGACAACGTCCATACCATCTACTATTTCGGCAAATACACAGTAACCCCAGTCCTGCTGTGATTCACTCTTGAAGTCTAAGAAATGGTTGTCTGCTACGTTGATAAAAAACTGAGCTGTAGCCGAATGTGGTTCTTGTGTACGTGCCATAGCAATTGTGCCTGCTATATTTGAAAGGCCATTTTTGGCTTCGTTTGATATAGGAGCATTTACATCTTTTTGATCCATGTTGGCGTCGAAACCGCCACCTTGAATCATGAATCCATCGATCACTCGATGAAATATTGTATCGTCGTAAAAACCCGAATTTATATATTTAAGGAAATTTAGGGTTGTTTTTGGAGCTTCTTTTTCGAAAAGTCTAACTGTGATGGCACCCAAATTGGTGTTTATTATGATCATGTAGTTATCCTCATTCTCCTGTTAAATAGATAACTGACATTTTTACAACGGTACTCAACACATCTCCTCATTGGGAAGTGGTGTCTAGTAGAGCTTAATAAGACCATCGGAAAAATGATTCGAGTCACGAATTTAGTTGAGAATACAACTACGATCAAGAGGTAAGTGCCAATACAAAGATATTTCTTATCTGTAATTCTTGCTTTAAATAGAAGGAATAAAATTAATACCCAAATAAACCGCTATTATCTGATTGTGTACGGCCTGTTTTAAAAAATTGTTCGAACAGGTCTTTTTCTTTCAAGCAGAAGTTATTTCAAAAGATTAAGCTCATATGGGGTCACCAACTTTATTTTGGTTATCTCTAGATTAGGGGGCGTACTTTGGACTAAAAGACAACTCAAAAAATCAATGGGATTTGGTATGATGAATATGTATTTACCTACATAAATGATAGAGTCACCAACTCATTACATTCGGCAGAACAAACCAGATAGCTCCCCTGAGTATACCAATCACCAAGTACAATTCTTTGCTGGAGCTGATCGCTTTCTTCGATGATATGAATCGCTGGTCGATGGGTATGGCCGTGTATTAACAAATCAACTTCATTAAGTGCCATTTGGTTGACCACTTCATAAGGCGTGACGTCCATTATTTCGCTGTCTTTCCCTTGTTGTGCCATTTTACTTTTGCGCCGAGCTTTGGTGGCAAGGTGGCGGCGTACGAAAAGTGGTAGTGCCAAAATGGTGGTTTGCCACCATTTG
>JBLING010000274.1:0-4061 GCA_047639155.1 bacterium | reverse complement strand
AACTCCCCGATTTTAATCCATCTTTATACCGATGGACTTCTACGACATATCCAGTACTATCACCCACTGCGCAAGTTACCTTACGACCTGTAGTGTCGCATGAAGTTTGTTGTGAATACCCGAGTTGAGCGCTTGAAACAACTACACAAACGAGTAAATAACGGAGGCTCCTCCGACCATAAAACAGTAGTACGCGAACCATTTAAGTTGACTTTTTTCTACCAATTTGATCATCCATTTTATTGCAAATAAGCCGCTAATAAATGCAGCGATAAATCCCATTGACATTTCAAATATTGGTGAGGCTGCTTGGTCGACGGTAGACATGTCCATAAAGTCTTTTAAGCTCTTTGCTGCTGCACCCAAAATTAATGGCAACACCATTATAAACGAAAATCTAGCCGCTTTATTTCTTGGCAACCCCAATAATACTCCAGTCACTATGGTTGAACCCGAACGACTGATGCCAGGCAAAATGGCAATGGCTTGGATTATCCCCATTATAACGGATTTACGTGTAGACAGGTTTTCACCTTTGTCCGTTTTGACTTTATCAGAGACAAAAAGCAAAACGCCAGTTACGAGCAACATGGACCCAACAAGTAAAACGTTCTTATCAAACAACGACTCAATTTGATCTTTTAAAAACAATCCAACCAACGCGGCAGGAATCATTGAAATAAAAACAAACCAAGCAAACTTTGTTTCTTCATTCCATTTGAACGATAAAACACCTTTAAAAATGTGTATTAGATCTTTTCTAAAAACAACTGCTGTGCTTAGCGCTGTAGCCAAGTGTAAGAAGACAGTAAACAGAAGGTCTTCTTCTATATCAGTGTTTTGAATGGCCTTAACCAATTCAATATGACCAGAACTGCTAACAGGCAAAAATTCAGTAAAACCTTGAACTATACCAAGGATTATAGCCTCAACTAGGCTCATTCTCTTCCTTCGGAGTGTTTTTGAAAATGGCGTAAATCTCGACTGCAAAACCAATCAAAACGACTATTGGTGCGATGGTTACTTTTACAGTAGTACTAAAGCTCTTTTCACCTGTGGTAAAAACTTCAGCATTGTTAAAAATATCATCCGTTTCACCTACCATTAGGATAAACCCGAGAACTATAATTGCGAAACCAATAACCATCCAAGTGTAGTTTTCCTTGTTAAACGTCATACTATACGTTGGTTTTGCCTTTTGCGTTTCGGTATTTTTCTTGTTCTTATTTGCCATGATAATGGATTTAATATAAGTCGTTTACACGCAATTTAAGGTACTTTTTGGTTGCAAAATAAGTGCTTGGCACTACAATGCAGAACCCAAGAATAGCGATGCATGCAAATAAAATGGAATATATCGTAATATCCGATTTAAAAATATGCTGTACTTCAAAAAAATTGGATTCAACCCAATTTGTAACACTGGTATTACATAAAATCACCAAACCTAACGCAAGAAACGTAGACCACAAGGTTAGCTTCATGGCTTTAATTACAAACGGTTTAATGATAAACCATTCACTTGCCCCCACCAGTTGCATGCTCTTAACAACAAACCGCTGCGCATAGACATCTAACCGAATTGTATTGTTGATTAGCACCAAGGCCACCAGCAATAATATCATGGCAACACCAATGAGCACAATACCCGTTAGTCGTTTGTTTTTACGGATTTGGTCAACCAAGTCCTGTTGGAATTCAACTCCAGTTACGCCTTCTATAGAGTTAAAATGTGCAATAGCAGAATCAATTTGGCCATCCAACGACGTGGCATTTAAGTTCACTTCAATTGATGCTGGAAGTGGATTATTTCCTAACACTTCGACAAAGTCCTTCCCCAAAACCTCCTTATAATCCATCGCTGCTTGTTCACCAGTCACAAATGCCGCACTTTTAACATAAGGAAGAGATTGTACATCACTTGTATGGGTCAGCAAAACATCTTCAGGCGTCTGATTATCGAAGTACATTATTACCAGAACGTTCTCTTGCAGATATACTGTAAGCTTCTGAGTATTAATAAGAAGCATACCAAACAAACCCAGAACGAACAGCACCATGCAGACACTAATCATGACCGACCATCCAGAAAATCGCTTCTTTGTCTGCATAAGGCAAATTTAGGTATTCACGAGCCTATTCTATGTTTCGGTTTTTCCACCAAGTTTCCTATTTAGAACTATTCTAATATAATTTGAGTGATTCACTAAAATGCGCAGTAGACTACCTTTGCTTGCATATAAGAATTAGTCAAAATTTATGTCAAATCACAAAGGAACAACTTCGGTTGGTAGAAAGATATTAATGGCATTATCAGGTTTGTTTCTGATTGTGTTTCTACTCCAGCATTGTGCAATAAACTTTTCATCTGTTATCGCCCCGGATATGTTTAACGATATATCACACTTTATGGGCACGAACCCTATTATTCAATATCTACTTCAGCCCGTTTTGGCATTTGGTGTGTTCTTCCACCTCATAATGGGTATATATTTAGAGTTGCAGAATAGAAATGCGCGACCAATAAAATACGCTGTAAATAAACCGGCAACAAATTCGACCTGGATGTCTCGGAATATGATTATTACAGGTATTATGGTGCTGCTCTTTTTAGCACTTCACTTTTACGATTTCTGGTTGCCAGAACTCAACACAAAGTATATTGTTGGCGACATGTCGGGATTAGACGCCGCTGGCGAATTCCGTTACATGGAAGAATTGGCACATAAGTTCACAAACATTGGCCGTGTAATCATATACGTTTTGGCTTTTGTATTTTTAAGTCTACATCTATTACATGGTTTCCAATCCGCATTTCAAAGCGTTGGATTCAATCACAATAAATTTACACCAACATTAAAAAAACTGGGAATTTTATACGCAGTACTTATACCAGCTTTATTCATTGCTATTGCCCTTTTTCATTATTTCAACCAACACGCTTAAGCCGACGATTCAGATATGAGTATATTAGATTCTAAAATACCTGAAGGTCCGATTAAAGATAAATGGACCACATATAAAGACAAAATAGATCTTGTCAACCCAGCAAACAAACGTCACATCGACGTGATTGTTGTAGGAACTGGTTTAGCAGGAGGTTCTGCAGCAGCAACATTAGCCGAGCTAGGTTATAACGTTAAAGCATTTTGTTATCAAGATTCTCCACGTAGGGCGCACTCCATTGCAGCTCAAGGTGGAATTAACGCAGCCAAGAATTATCAAGGTGACGGTGATTCTGTCCATCGGTTATTCTACGATACTGTAAAGGGCGGTGATTATAGGTCTCGCGAAGCCAATGTGCATCGCTTATCAGAAGTTTCTGGCAACATTATCGATCAATGCGTGGCTCAAGGAGTCCCTTTTGCCAGAGAATATAGTGGCTTATTAGACAATCGATCATTCGGTGGTGTTTTGGTTTCAAGAACGTTTTATGCCAAAGGACAAACTGGACAACAATTGTTACTTGGGGCATATTCGGCAATGAACCGTCAAATTGCCCGTGGTAAGATTGAAATGTTCAACCGACATGAAATGTTGGACGTTGTAAAAGTAGATGGTAAAGCACGTGGAATTATCACTAGAAACTTAGTTACTGGCGAAATCGAAAGACATTCTGCTCATGCTGTTGTTATCGCTTCTGGTGGTTATGGCAACGTATATTTCTTGTCTACCAATGCAATGGGATCTAACGTTACCGCTGCATGGAAGGTCCATAAGCGCGGCGCATATTTCGCGAATCCATGTTATACACAAATTCACCCAACATGTATTCCTCGGTCTGGGGATTACCAATCTAAGCTTACGTTGATGTCTGAATCATTGCGTAACGATGGTCGAATTTGGGTTCCAAAAAATATAGAAGACGTTATTGCGATTCGTGAGGGTCGATTAAAGCCGACTGAGATTGTAGAAGAAAATCGAGATTATTACTTAGAAAGAAGATACCCAGCGTTTGGAAACTTGGTGCCACGGGATGTTGCATCTCGTGCCGCCAAAGAACGATGTGATGCTGGATATGGTGTCAATAAAACCGGAGAAGCTGTTTACCTCGATTTCAA
>JBLING010000273.1:0-4068 GCA_047639155.1 bacterium | reverse complement strand
ATGGAACTATCAAAAATACAAATACGCCATTTTCGTTGAATTATGTGAAAATAAACGACAATGGGACCGCAAAAACTTTAAACAAGTTCAACTCCTTAGGGGCTACAATAACAAATAACAATTTCAGTGGTTCGGTTAATGGAGTAGGTGTTTATAACCAGGGTACATATCTTTATGCAAGGAATCAGTCCACCTGGACGGAAGCCATGATTCAGAGTGGATTGGATAACAATGTGTTGAACTACCTTTTTTACGACAATTCAAGTAATGTTCCTTCAGGAGCTGATTTTGATATTGTATGGACAAAGGGATGGGAGTCGAATGATTTCTTGATGGTTGACGAACGAAACGGGAACACCTGTTTTGCTTTAACGCCTTTAGATTCAACTGGTTCTGTTATAACGACAGCCTTCAAATTACAGTTTGGGAATCGCTACGGAAGTGTCCGAGCAGAATATGATTGGAATATTGGTTACGCGCCTTCGAACTATACAAACCAGCCTATGGTTTTTACCGTTGTGAGCATGAGCACTTTCAACACAAGCAGTACTATTTTTGGTTTTAGAATTGACAATACAGGTGATGCCGATCCAAAGTTTTTCGGATTATCAGATGTAACGTTTGACGACAATCCAAACAATCCTTTAATTGGCGGTTTATCAGGAAACGTATTTAACGACGACAATGGTTTGGTTAATTCTACGGTTGATGGAGACGGTATCTAGAGTCCTTCAAGTACACAATTATATACCAACCTAATAAACTCAAGTAATACGATTGTGTCAACAATAGCAATTGACGCCAACGGTTATTATGAATTTTTAAATTTAAATCCAGAGACATATTCTGTTTTAATCAGTATAACAGAAGGCACCGCTGGAACTTCGGCCCAAAGTTTAGTACTACCTAGTAAATGGGAAAACACAGGGGAGTTTGTCGGGACCGGACAAGGTTCGGATAGTGGTACGGATGGCGTTTTGTACTCTATTACCATCAACGTAAATTTCATAGAAAATGTAAATTTTGGAATTCAAAAGACTCCGGAATCTTATGATAAAAGTACGCAGATTTCAGTTCCTAGTTTAGGCGATATTCAAGCATTAGTATCTTCAAATGACTTTCCAGCGTTACTAGGATCTGACTACGAAGACGGTGATTTGGGAACAACATATGCGTTAGTGGTTACGGATACTTCTGATATGAATGGAAATGAGTTGTATTATGATGTCAGATTCCCTTTAAACACTACATTACCAAACTTTGATCCTACATTATTGACTGTAAAATTTGTTGGACTAAACTCCAGCACCTTTGCTTTCGATTGTTACTTCGTAGACAAAGCAGATGCAATTGACGAAACGCCAGCAACATACCAAGCGAGTTGGTCAGAACCATTGCCAGTTGAATGGATTGGGTTTGATGTAAACTTAAATAGTGCTATAAATGCCGTTCAGATTGAATGGTCAACAGCACAAGAAGAAAACAACAGTCATTTTATAGTACAAAGAGCAGAATTAAATGGAGATTTCATTGAAGTAGGAATGATTGAATGAAAAGGAAAGTATTTAAGGGTTAGCACATATGCGTTTAACGACCACTCTATTACTGCTGGCAAGACATATTACTACAAGGTCATTCAAATGGATTTTGACGGAAAGTCGTCTGAAACCAGCGTGCTTGCAATTGATATAACGAACACTGCTCCGAGTTTTAATGTATATCCAAATCCATTCATCGGCAACATCGATATTGATTTAAACAAAGTGAAGTACGACCAAATTACGGTGAAAGACCTAACTGGAAAAGTGATGTATAACTCAACTTCAAAAGACAACAAGTCATCATTTGTAGCGATCAATACAATGGAATGGCCAACAGGCATTTATTTCCTTACCGTAATGACTGGGGGCTCACAAGAAACAAAGAAAATTATAAGACACTAATTCGCATTAGTTATATTCAGGTAGCGTGTGGAGTCGAGAGACTCGCGCAGTACAAAGTAGTTAGAGCACGGCCCAGCCGTGCTCTTGTGTTTTAGCCTTTTTACAAGGTCAAACCGTGCTCATCACGTGTCTTAATTGCAATGTCGTAACCCGCATCAGCATGACGGATAACACCCATTGCAGGATCATTGTGCAGTACACGTCTAATGCGCTCATGCGCATCATCGGTACCATCAGCCACTATTACCATTCCGGCATGCAGACTGTATCCCATACCAACTCCACCGCCGTGATGGAAACTTACCCAGCTTGCCCCTCCGGCAGTATTGATCAATGCATTTAATATCGGCCAATCGGCGACAGCATCACTTCCATCCTTCATGGCTTCAGTTTCTCTGTTTGGGGATGCAACTGAACCTGTATCCAGGTGATCACGGCCAATAACAATAGGGGCGGAGACCTCACCGTTTTTCACCATTTCATTGAAAGCAAGTGCTGCTTTTTCTCGTTCTCCCATTTTTAACCAACAAATGCGAGCAGGAAGTCCTTGGAAAGCTATACGTTCTGTAGCCATATCCAACCAGCGTAACAGTCCAGTATTCTGAGGGAACAATGCTCTCAGTTTATCGTCCAATTTGAAAATATCGTTTTCATCACCACTCAATGCGACGAATCTAAATGGACCCGAACCTTGACAAAACAGTGGACGTATGTATGCTGGTACAAATCCAGGGAAATCAAATGCGTTTTCTACTCCATTTGCCAATGCTTGACCTCTAATATTATTCCCGTAATCGAATGTGATGGCTCCACGTTTTTGCAATTCAAGCATAAGCCTAACGTGCGTGCACATCGAAGCTAGAGATTGCTTACAATATTCATCTGGGTCTGCTTCTCGTAATTTATTCGCCTCATCAACCCTTAATGCCTCAGGAAAGTAGCCAACAAGCTCATCGTGTGCAGAAGTCTGATCAGTTAACGTATCTGGAGTGATGTTTCGTTCAACCATCCGCTTCAGTAAGTCGATCGCATTGCAAACCACACCTATTGATATGGCTTCCCCATTCTTAGCTGCCTCAACCGCCCAATCAATTCCTTCATCAATGTTGGAGGTCATCTTATCCAAATACCTTGTTTCTAATCGTTTGATTACACGCCATTCTTCCATCTCTGCTGCTAATGCAACACCTTCATTCATGGTGATAGCCAGTGGTTGCGCGCCACCCATTCCACCTAATCCTGCGGTAACATTGATCTTTCCTTTTAAGGATCCGTTGTAATGTATTTTGGCAAGAGATAAATACGTCTCGTATGTACCTTGAACAATTCCTTGAGAACCGATGTAAATCCAACTTCCAGCTGTCATTTGTCCGTACATCATCAAACCTTTTTTCTCCAACTCGTTAAAATGTTCCCAATTGGCCCATTTCCCAACTAGATTTGAGTTTGCGATTATTACTCTCGGAGCATCTTTATGAGAACGTAATATGCCAACTGGTTTCCCAGATTGAACCAATAAAGTTTCGTCCTCTTCTAGTGTTTTAAGTGCATTAAGAATCCCATCAAAGGCTTCCCAATTTCGTGCTGCTTTGCCACGACCGCCATACACAATAAGGTCTTCAGGTCTTTCCGCTACATCGGGGTCAAGGTTATTTTGCAACATGCGAAATGCTGCTTCTTGAACCCAACCTTTTGTATTTAATGTATTACCAGTCGGTGATTTAACCACTCTGCTTTTTGATGCTGTCATGTATCGTTTATAATGCGACGAAATTACAATGGACATTTGCAATGAGCAATTATTTGTTGTCAATAAGTGTTTAACAACCCTTTAACCCGTTTTTCATTTTTGAAGGCCAAAAACGAAACAAAACTGTGTCCGTCCACTGACGGAAGCCTCTCACAGAAATATGCTTTCGGCGCTCTCTTTCGAAAGCCAAGAAAATCTAATAAAAGGCCTTCCTACGGTCGGAAATGCAAGCACTTTTATTGATTTTACAAGGCTACCTCAATTCACCCTACCGCCGCCACCGTCAGACGTCGGACACGGCCCATTTCTGTGGGGCCAGCCTCGCTGCCAAATAACCTTTATTTGTGTAAGACTGAACTAAACATTAAAAATTAA
>JBLING010000272.1:0-4071 GCA_047639155.1 bacterium | reverse complement strand
TGTTCACAAATGCCGTCTCTAATCTCCTCAATTCCAGTAAAGTTGTCGTCATCTATGCGCGCAAATAGAAAGGATGATATCGACATCGGTTGAAGTGTAATGTCAAGTTGTGTTGAAGCCAACCATAAGCGTTGTACGGCCTTGCCAGCCTCAAAATAGTTAAGATTACTTCTGGAGGGCATTGTGATCATGCCCAAACAAGATGCAGCGTCAACCGCCTTTTGAGACAACTTCCCAAATTCATTGCCAAGCCTCCATTTTTTGATGTGTTTGGTCACATTCCAATTTCGTGACAAGATTAAGCCCGCTCTTTCTGTTGGAGTCAAGTCGATTGTATTAATGTCAATCCCATCGCGAGAATGTTCCACTTCTTGTTGGTTCCATCTGATTTCTTTGGTGAAATGCGCGTGGCCGGTTTGGTTGGTCATGAACTGTTTGTCGATTTCCCCCAGAATTGATTTAAAGGATTCCATGTCGTTGGGCTTGGTGAATAGCTTCAACCCTGCTCCCGGAATCGTTTCTACCGAAGCTTTTAGAAACGCTAAGTCTGAATCTTTAATCTGGATTCTAGCACCGAGGTTACGGTTGGTGCAACGTTTAAAAACATGGTTTACTAAATTGGGGTAGGGGTGGTCTTGTTTTAAGCGTTTTGAAAAGCGAAGACTTGCCATTAGGTTGTTGTCGTTTCCTAGTGGGAAGTATTTGGTATGCACCTGTAATCCTTTGTTTTCTGCTGCCAAATGAATGTTTTCAAGTGCCGCACCAAAGCTAAGTAGTGAACCAGTGTTGTTGTAGTTTAAAACGGAGCTGGATCTGTTAGGATCGTTAAACAACAACAAAATGCTGTTTTTGTACACCCAGCTCCAGGGTTGAACATTACCTCCTGACGGAGCTTGGATACCGTATTTTAATATTGATTCGCAATCTTCTTTTGATAAATCAATTGAGTCATGAACATTAAGCTTAAAAAGCTTTTGCTGCGCCAATTCCAATTCATCTTTATAATCTGAAATACTGACTTTGGGATTCTCTCCAGCATATTCCTCCATTTGCGTTTTAAGAATATCATTTTCAAAATCGTCGTTCAAAATCGTCTCTTCGTCTACGATGTAACGTCCAGACTTCGTGTATTGATTCAATAATATTCTGCGACAAACATCTGTGCAAATGCCCCACCAAAAATTACACCGGATGCCAGTTGAGGCCAAGTTGTGATTGTGCCTTCAATTTCTAAAATAGATGCCCGTAGGCGTTCTGAAGCTGTGTCGATTCCAATCATGGGTAGTAGATATGGAACTTTTTCCTCGTTGGTTTTGGCTTCTTTTACTTTGGATATGTCTAAATGGTCAATCAAACCGTGAAATATTGGCCAATCAGGATCAAGATCATACCGCTCAACATCCGTTGTCCCGCGATCACTGGAGTTCATAACAACCGGAACGCCTAGTTTTTTAGCAACTTGTCTTGTTTGAATCTTTGTCAAAAGACCATCGCACACTTCAATACACACGTCGAGTTTTCCATCCAACAAGAAGAAGTCTTCTAGATTTGTTTCCGTAAGACCTTCATGAAAACATTGAACGTTAAGGTAAGGATCAATTTCAGCTATTTCTCTTGCGACAACAACTGTTTTTTTTGGTATTTATGTTTTGTACACCGGTTTGTATTCTATTTAAGTTGGACAATTCAATTACGTCAAAATCGGCAATCACTAGCGTACCGCAGATACGCTCCGTTGCTATTGTTAAAGCAATTGCCTTTCCAACCGACAAGCCAATAACGCCTATTCTTTTTTTATGTAATATGGCTTCTTCTTCGGGTGTTATTTTGTAATGATTTCGATTGGTTCTGACTTCAATGAAGTCAGACTCGTCTAAAACATGAACAATTTTTTCAAGCCACTGGTAGTACACCCATTTGCCGTAAATCTGCGCTGTTGTATCTTTTAAAAAGGTGTTTACCTCTTCCAACAATTCTGCATCCGTGAATTTTCGACTTGGACTTCTTAGTTTAAGTAGTTCTAAGAGTTGGCTTTCAATTTCATCAACGATTTTGATATATGGTTTGTCTTTTAATAATTGTTCAATTTTAAACTCGTCTGAGTCGACAGCCAAGTCGAACAAAATTGGTTCACAGATCAGCGTGTCCGTTGCGGAGGTTGAACTTTGTAAGGGTTGCATATTAGTTGGGTTGGTTTTGGTCAAATTGGATAACGTCTTTTATAGTAATGATGCCTACGAGTTGTTGGTCTTGCACAACTGGTAAACATCCAAATTCATTCGCCTTCATAATTTTGATGGCCTCTGAAATCTCTGTTTCTGGTGGTATTGACATTACGTTCTTTACCATGATGTTGCCGACAATCAAACTTTGCCCTTTGTTATTGGCTTTGTGCCTTTTCATGTGTGTCCAAGTAAGCAAGCCTGCTAGTTTGCCTGAACCATCTTCAACGGGTACATGGTGCACATTTTTCCATTCCATAATAGACGTCGCGAGATCTGCATGGTCATTGTAATTAATTCGAAATACGTTCGTGGACATAATATGTCCAACTCTGAAAGAATCGTCGACTAAATCTATGGCATCGGCCAATTCCCAGGTATGCACTGGTTTGCCTGATTGCTGTTGCAGATGCATTGATTTGGTTAGTCGGATCAGGGCGTCATCTGTTTTTATTTTGTTATTGAGCTTCCGAAATTGTGCAATCGTCCATTGTGCCCCTGTTTTACCTTTTGCACGTTCTTCGATAACCGATAGTAGGCGATTGATGTCTTCTTCATCAATCCCGACTTTCTTCAAACCATTGCGTGCAATTGGCAAGAAAGTATGGATGGTAAGGTCCCTAGAATTTGTTACATCACCACCCCACGACAACATTGATTCTTTCCCGTATCGCGCGGCTTTTATAAAATTGGATTTGGCGTCTCTAAAATCCATTTGATCTTCCATATTGTCAAACTGCTTAGGTCTACCAACCATTAGTCCTATCCAATAGGCAAAATTGGCCATTTCGTCCAGTACAGTTGGACCAGACGGAATATACCTGTTCTCTATGCGAAGGTGTGGTTTTCCTCCACCAACGCCGTAACACGGCCTGTTCCATCTGTAAATGGTGCTGTTATTTAAACAAAGCGCTTCGAGATTTGGAATTTCACCTTTCTTCATCACTTTTTTTGCGTCTTGTTTAATCTCTCTTGCCAATAATATCTTGTGGCTTGCAATATCATTTTTGTAGATATCAGCGGCGCTTCCTTTCGACCAGTTATTTCCAAAGCTCACACGGGCTTCCTGATTCTTTAGGGCATATGAGGTGTTTCTTGTATCTATACTTTGCTGAAATAAAGCGATTCTCGTTTCGCTCCAGAGTTCGCGACCTAATAGTATTGGTGAGTTTGCACAAACAGAAAGTACGGGCCCAGAGATTGCTTGAGCCCAATTGTAACTCGACGTAAAGTCCGCGGGTTCTATTTGGAGGTGTAATTGGAAGCTGGTGTTACAAGCTTCGAATAAAACCGAATCATGAACAACCGACAGCTCGTCAACGCCTCTAATTTTAAGTTCGATGTCTGTGCCGCGCGCTTCCTTTATGACCTCATTCATGGCCCAATACCGTGGCGATTGCGTCATATAATCAAACATAAGCTCGGCCTTACTAATGGTTGGCAAAATGCCGGTCAAAAGGATATTCGTATTTTTAAAAGCACAAATTTCGGTTGCCTTGTCAAGCAGGGTTTGCAACTGATTTTGCATACGCGTAAAACAATCACCAGATAGCGTAATTGGGTCTAAGTTGATTTCAAGATTGTATCGTGCTAGCTCAGTGGTAAAGTGTGGATCATCTATTAAAGGCAATAAGTCCTGTGCGTTTTTGGCAGGCCGCCATTAGCTATCAACTAAGCAGAACTCTTGTTCAGCTCCAATACGCGTAATCCCAGTTTCAATGAGATTGTTCTGAATCATTAGCTCCAGTGCTTCAATATCGTTCAACAAATGTCGAATAAAACGAATGCGTGTTTCTTTTGAAACTTGGGTTTTAGCTAACTCTTGTCCCATTGGCAATGGTGTATAGTA
>JBLING010000271.1:0-4073 GCA_047639155.1 bacterium | reverse complement strand
AGATCACGTCAAAAAATTAAAAGATAAAGACGTTGAGAAAACGTTTGAGACGTTTAAGCTCCAGTGGGAGAGTGGCGTGTACACAGAAGATCAGGAAGGTGTTGTAATCCGGCTTGCCGAATATATGGCACTGAAAAAGTTTAAAATAAAGCCTGATTTTGAACTGTATATGCGCACCTTGATTGCAGGTAAAGACTCAAACTCGAATGTCTCTGAAGAAAAATTTGATAGTTGGTTACAGAACCAATATAAGTTGATAAAGAAAAGTCGCCGTGCGTATCTAATCGTTTTAGAAACGTCGTATGGTTTATTTAAATCTCGGACACTGTATACCGACCAGAGTAAAAATTGGCGATTCTCTAAAACCGATTATCAGTTCGAATATTCAGGTGATGAAGTCTTTTTAAATCTAATAAACGTTGATCTGATTTGCCATGGACCAGACGATTCCCTAATTGTGCGTGAAACCTCGGGTAAATACAACATCTTGAGCAATCAATGGGAAGGAAACAAAGGGCTGATAGATTGGGAACGTGTTGGAATATCTGCTGTTAAGGCATTCGCTGAGTTTGAACGATATAAGATTGACATGACCTCACCTGGTCTAAAAATCGATACCGTACTGTTTCAATATCAAGGTGTTTTAGACGGTAAGATAATGGGAAGTCTTGAAGACAAAGTCTCAGCACGAACGATTCATCGCGAAGGAGACAACTTTAACGAGTCGCGATACCCAAAGTTTATATCCTTTAACGACGACCTCACTATCAAAAGTTTTGAGGACGGAAATATTGTATTTAAGGGGGGATTCGCTATGGACGGCTACCGAATGCAAGGCAGAGGCAGCAAAGAAAACAAAGCGATTTTTGAATTCTATTATGAAGACAAGCTGATAGTTGAGGCCAAGGCTAACGTTTTTACAATTTCTGGAGGCAAAATCGCTTCATTACAAACGGAGATTACCATTTTCACTGATAGTGGTGAGATTTATCACCCAAGAGTCCAACTTACGTTTGACGAGAAAGATAAAAGGCTGGCATTACTTAGAGGGCAAAAAGGAATTGAACAAGCACCATTCTTTGATTCGGACCATAACATTGAAATTATGGTGGATCAAATCATTTGGAAGATGGAGGAGCCCAAGATTGATTTTGATATGATTATCAATGAAGAACGTGCGCTATTTCTATCGAAAAATTATTTCAAGGAATTCAACTACGAGAAAATTACGCGTGGAAACATGATGCGGTATCACCCAATTGATAAGCTTTATAGGTTTTATATGACGGAGCGGACGAAGACATTACGTTTGAGTGATTATGCCATGTTCGTGGATTCTAAAAAAGAAAATCTATATCCCCAGGTGATTGGTCTTGCCAACGAAGGTTTTATTTATTACGATACAGAAACCGAAGAAATTGAAATAAAAGAAAAACTCCTCAATTATTACAAAAACCACTGGAAACTAGCGGATTACGACATTTTGCGCTTTAGTTCAGTTATAGCGGGTAAAGCCAATGCAACCCTAAACTTGGTAAACTACGATTTAGAAGTGCAAGGTGTTCGGGCGTTCCAATTTAGCGACTCGCAATACGTTATAGCGTATCCACGTGAACAATTTGTACGCATAAAAAACAATAGAAGACTGCAATTTGATGGAAAGGTAACGGCCGGTAGATTCGATTTTTTTGGAGAACAGTTTGATTTTAGCTACGAAAATTTCACCATCACATCCGAGAAAATTGACTCCTTAAAGCTTTGGTTCCCAGATACGATTAACCAAAAGTTTTTAATCCCAGTTAAATCGGTATTACGGGATATTCACGGAACGATTTACATCGATAAGTCGAATAACAAGTCTGGTCTAACGGATTATCCAGAGTATCCAAGGTTTGTGAGTACAGCCCGGTCAGTAATCGCCTACGACAAAAAGAATATTCACAACGGAACGTATAAAAAAGATGCATTTAGGTTTGAGGTAGATCCTTTTGACATTGACAGTCTTGATAATTTCACAATTGCAGGTTTAAAGTTTCCGGGGAACTTTGTTTCAGGGGGTATTTTACCCGAGTTTAGATACGAAGCCTCGATTATGAAGGATTATTCTCTTGGGTTTACAAGGGCGAATCCGCCTGGAGGATACACCATGTATGAGGGAAAAGGTCATGGCGATATTGACATAAGTATGAGTGAAGAAGGCTTTTATGCAAAAGGAAAAATAGATTACGAAGGAGCCAAAATTGAATCGAATAAGATTTTAATGACGCCTGATTCTACAAACGCTGAAGTTGAACGCTATCAGATTGCTAGAAGTGAGAAGTATCCACGCTTAATAGCAAATGACGTTCTGTCTCATTGGCTACCCAAAAAGGATAAAATGTACATCAATACCCAAAACCATGAGGTCGATATATTCGATGATGGGCAAGTGTTTGAAGGAAATTTATTGCAAACACCAAATAAACTTTCGGGTAATGGTGAGTTGCGTTGGGATAATGCGGTATTGGCTTCAGCCGACATGCGATTCAATCCAATTCATGCAGATGCAGACGTTTCAGACATTCGTATTGGTGACGTAGACGCTGGCATGATTTCATTTGTGTCTACAAACGTCAGGTCCCACATAGATTTTGAGAAAAGAACAGGTGATTTTAAAGCCAATGAAATGGGTCATTTGACTCAATTCCCATACAATCAATTTGCATCTAAAATGGATGAGTTTAAGTGGGACATGGACAAAAAAACCATTTTGTTAACTCCAACCGGCCGTCAGAAACAAGAGGAGTACGTATTTAAATCTCAAAAGGCCAGTCAGCACGGACTTATTTTTCAAAGTACAAAGGCATTGTTCGATATGAACGATGGTACTATTTATGCTGAGGAAGTTCCATACATAGACATCGCGGATTCAAGAATATTCCCAGCTGATGGAAAGGTCACGATAGAAAAAGACGCTGTTTTAAGGCCACTCGAAAAAGCCAAGTTATTGGCGAATCGTGAAAATAAATACCACGAGTTGTACGACTGTAAACTGAGGGTTGAGGGGAGATTGAGTGTTTCTGGTAATGGGTATTACGTTTACAAAGACAAGTATCAAACGGGTCAAGTTGTATATTTTGATAAGATGCGTGTAATGCAGGATACATCAACAATCCAGGCAAGCGGCTATGTAGCGGATACACTAGGGTTTACAATAAGTCCTAAAATTGGCTATAAAGGAACAATTGACTTGTCAAGTAAAGAACAATTCTTATCGTTTAAAGGATTTGTTAAACCGTTACATCAATACCAATATATTGTAAGTCAGTGGTTTAGGTATTTGGATCAACCAGACCCTACGAACATTATCGTTAATGCCTCGGAACCTAGAAACAGTGATCGCAGAAAGCTAAATATTGGTATTAGCTTATCGCCAAATGATTCTGTCTCTGTCTATCCGAATTTCTTCGGATCGAAGTATTCCTTTACGGATCAGGATATCACTATTGATACTGGCGTTTTCTTCTATGACGAGTTAAACAGTGCTTTTGTAGTTGGAGACAGCAACAAACTTATTAATGGTGCTTTGCGTGGCAATACCTTGTCATTCAGTGATAACTCAGAAAGCATTCGTGCTGAAGGTGAATTTGATTTTGGCTTGAATCTTCATGAAAATTTCAACGCCATAACTGTGGGGGAAGCGGTTAAAGAAAGGGAGGACTCAACTTTTATGTATAAGACATTGATGGCTCTTGATATGGAGCTGCCAGAAGAATGTTGGACACGGATGCTCGAGATATTCAGTGAGAAATCCGGAGATGCGCCAAGTATTAAGGTAGATGACCCAATTGTAAAGCGCAACATAGCTGAGTTGGTAGAAGATGAGAAAAAGTATCAAAAAGTAGTTGAGGAATTGGTTTCGTTTGGAGAAATCAAGCAAATTGAAGAATTGAAGAAAGACTTTTTGATTACCAATCTAGAGTTTTATTATTCCCATACTTTAAATGCTTTTGTATCAAAAACACCGATCGATATAGCCTCAATATATGGCAAACAAATCAACAGTCAGTTCAAGTCGTACGTAATAATCGAAA
>JBLING010000270.1:0-4078 GCA_047639155.1 bacterium | reverse complement strand
GCTCGAATCCCGGTCAACCAAGAAGATGCGATCTCTCAAATCGATGACATAATTATTAATAAAACGACTAAGCCGATAGAAGATGTCGTTGAAGGTCTAAATAAAAGCATGGACGACAACGGGGTTACCCGTAAGCACATTTATCTGTTTTCAGACTTTCAAGTTGGCAGACCCACTGACATACAATCTGAAACAGACAGTTCTGTTCAGATAACAGCAACACCGATTCAACCAATTCAAAATAACAACATTAGTGTTGATTCTGCATGGATAGAATCTCCGGTAATACAGCTTAACTCTCCCACCAATCTTTCAATAAAAATTAGTAATCGAGGAGAAGACAACCTCAATGGAGGAAGTGTTTCGCTCGAAGTCAATGGTGAGAAAAAATCGGTAACTGGTTTTGATGTTGCTGGAGCTTCAACCGCCATTATTGAAATTGGGTTTACAGTCAAAAAATCAGGCTGGCAGAGGGTTGAAATAGAAATTGAAGACAATCCAATCATATTTGATGACACCTATTATTTGAGCTTTAATGTGAAGTCTAATCTCCAAATAATGGTCGTAAACGGTGACCAACCTAACAAATATATTAATCGACTATTTGGTCCAGATCCATTTTACGTTTTGTCGGATCAAGGAGCTGGGAATGTTGACTTATCTGCACTTCAAACTGCTGACGTTTTAATACTGAATGAAGTAACGGAACTTCGATCAGGGTTAATTTTCGCAATTGGTGATTATGTTTCATCAGGTGGAAATGTATTCATTATTCCATCTCAAGAAAGGACAAAAGGTCAACTGAGTGCCTTGACACAAGCACTTGCGCTTCCAAAATATACAGAGGCAGTTGAGCTAAAAACAAAGGTTGGACGATTGGATTTGAAGAACCCACTCTTCGACCAGGTGTTTAAAAAGATTCCGGACAATCCGAATTTTCCAGTCGTCCAGAAATACTTTCGACTGAATACGTCTGGAGTGTCATATTATCCTTTGATGGAATTAGAGAACCAAGATGTTTTCTTGTCTGAGACAAAAATCGGAACAGGTCATGTGTATCTTTTAGCGTGTCCATTGGAAGAAACTTGGAGTAATTTTCCGAAACATGGATTATTTGTCCCGACGGTATTAAAAATGGCGATGAACCGGTCAATTGACTACGCATTATCCAATACAATTGGCAATCGAAATATCTTTAAGGCAGTCCCAGAATCGCGTCGCCTACAAGGAGAATTAAGTCTTCATGATGGCGATATTGAATGGATGCCTGTTGTAAACACAATTGGCACTTCTCCCTTTATTGATGCAGGTTTCGAGCAGATTCAAGCTGGGAACATTGACCTAAAATCAGGAGACAGTCTACTGCAAGTAATTGCCTTTAATTACGACAGATTAGAATCAGGAAATACGTTCTTAAATTCAGAATTAATCACAGGATTGTTTCCAAACAGCAGCGTCGATTTCATGGACAATCCGACCACTTATGTGAAAGAAACAGTAACTCAATATCGGTTTGGAAAACAATTTTGGAAAGCATGCATCATTCTGGCATTGATTTTCTTGGCAATTGAGATACTTTTGTTGAGATTTTGGCCGACTGAGGTCAAACAATAAAAATGGGACAATTGTCTGACAACACTATACTCATTAAACGGGGTACAATCATCGACCCAACAAATGGCTTAAATCGCCAAATAGCTGACATTTTAATAGAAAACGGGGTAGTTACTAAAATTAGTAAAAGTCCAATTTCGAACACGAATGCTACCGTGATTGACGCCAAAGGCAGCTTTGTGATGCCAGGATTGTGCGATTTACGTTGCCAACTGAAAGACCCGGGATATGAACATCAAGAAGATATCCGAAGTGGTGCAGCAGCTGCCGCAGCCAGTGGTTTCACCGCGTTAGCCCTTCAACCGACCACAGACCCTGTGATTCAAAACAAGTCACAAATTGAATACATCAGGCAACTTGGAGATAAAGTGTTACCAGATTTATTCCCAATTGGTGCCACGACTTTGGACATGGCAAGTCAGGACATTACTGAAATGTTTGACATGCGACAAGCCGGTGCAGTTGGTTTTAGCAACGGCGACAACGGTTACAAATCATCAGGAACTCTAACACGTGCTTTGTTATATGCAAAGCAAGTAGGAGGTTTGATAATGAGTCATGCTTTAGATTCAGACCTGGCCTCAGGAGCTTCTGTAAATGAAAGTGCCGTTACAATACATACAGGACTAAAGCAACAACCAGATTTGGCAGAGACGAGTCAAATCAAAAAAGAAATTGACATCGCAGCATATGCGGAAGCGCCTATTCATTTTAGCCACATATCCTCAGGGAAGTCGGTTGATCTAATTCGAAAGGCAAAAAAAGAGGGATTAAACATTTCTTGCGACGTGAGCATATGGCATTTGATTTACACCGACGAAGCCATATTGGAATACGATACAAATTACAAAGTGACTCCACCTTTCAGAGGTGAAACAGATAGAAACGCATTGATTAAAGGCGTTTTAGACGGAACGATAGATGCAATCGTTTCTGATCATAACCCACAAAACATTGAGAACAAACTCGTTGAATTCGATTACGCCGACTTCGGCATAAATGGGTTGCAAAGTTTTTATTCCGTTTACAATGAAAAGCTTGCCGACAACATTGACTTGGAAACATTTGTGGAACGAACCGCTTTCGCTCCAAGACGTTTACTTGGCTTAACTTTAAATTCTATTGAGAAAGGCAAAAAAGCCGATTTGTGGGTGGGAAATCCTACCTCCGAATGGCAGTTTGATAAGTATTCAAACTTGTCGAAATCAAATAATAACCCGGCGTTCAATTCCAACTTAAAAGGAAAATGTTTGTTTACCATTAACGGCACAAACCACATCAGCTATTAAAAAATCATACATGAACACTGTTTCAATTGTAATACCACTATTCAACGAAGAAGAGTCTTTACCTGAATTAACGGCATGGATTGCCAAGGTGATGGAAGAGCATAACTTCGGGTATGAGATTGTATTTATCGATGATGGAAGCAGTGATACTTCTTGGCAAGTAGTTGAAAAGTTAAAACAAGAAAATTCTAATATTAAGGCTATTCGATTCCGAAGAAATTATGGAAAATCAGCCGCGCTTAATGAAGGTTTCAAATATGCTACAGGCGACGTTGTAATTACAATGGATGCTGACTTGCAGGATTCGCCAGAAGAGATTCCTGAGCTGTACAAAATGGTTATGGATGACGGTTTCGATCTTGTTTCTGGTTGGAAAAAGAAACGGTACGATCCAATTACAAAGACCATCCCAACAAAAATGTATAACTACGTTACGAGCAGAATGTCTGGAGTGAAGCTCCACGACATGAACTGTGGTTTAAAAGCATATCGAATCGATGTAGTTAAAAACATTGAAGTCTACGGCGAAATGCATCGGTACATTCCTGTGATTGCAAAATGGGCTGGATTTGGAAAAATTGGGGAGAAAGTAGTTCAGCACCAAGCTCGAAAATTTGGTTCGACGAAGTTTGGGTTGTCAAGATTTATGTATGGACCACTCGACTTACTGTCCATCATGTTTGTCGGCAAATTTGGTAAACGCCCGATGCACCTGTTCGGATCGTTGGGAAGTTTGTTTTTCCTATTAGGATTTGTAATCGCTTCGTACTTGTCGATTGCAAGACTCGTTTTCAAAGAATATGAAATGACCGCACGGCCTTTGTTCTATTTTGGCCTACTTGCTATGATAATCGGTGTTCAATTATTTGTTGCCGGATTTTTAGGCGAGCTGATTAGTCGGTCGGCTAGAGAACGTAACCGATACCAAATTCGTGAGTCGTTTGGCATTACGCTCGAAGACTAAATCTGCACATATTGTGTATACTTGCGTTAATTAATAACTGAATAATGGGTAAAAATAAAATATGGATAATCATCATCGCAGCGGTGGTAATCTGGATTGCAATGAGTTACAATGGCATGCTTACGTCAAGTGAAAAAGTAAACCAAAGTTGGGCTGATGTAGAGGCAGCTTACCAAGCGAGAGCTGACAAGTCTAAAGGACTTGCTGCCAT
>JBLING010000269.1:0-4088 GCA_047639155.1 bacterium | reverse complement strand
TAAATTTTGATGAAACCCATATTGTTTTCAGCGACCAAAGTACGAGTTACGTTAATATAGCTGACTATGTAGAGATCCACATTACAGAAAAGTCAAGCCCTCACACCACAAAAACAACCTTACAATGCATGCACATTGCCATTAGTAATGCTAAAAGAACACTTCTGGGTATATACCACAAAATCAAAGGCCGTTACTTGCAGTTATATTTGAATGCGTTTTGTTATAAATTGAACCGAAGATACTTTGGTCATGGGCTCTTTGATCGATTAACTATAGCAATGGCCAAAACTTACGGGTAAGCAGATAGGGAATATGCCCTATTGCTAATCCCATTCCATTTCCATTACTTTGACAATAACCTTACACAAAAGCGTTTACTATTATGGTCGCTATTATAGTGACGTTTTAAAGATTTAAGTATGAAAAATCTAGCATTGTTTTCTCAGATAGTCAAATCAAAAGCCTTCCTATTGATTTGCCTTTTAGCCTTAGCATCTTTTCTACAGGCGCAAACAAAACGAGGTTTAATTGTGGCGATAGGGGATTACCCAGAAACGGGTTCAAACCCAGACTGGCCTGACATAAGTTCAATAAACGACATCCCACTCATACGATCTGCATTACAAAAACAAGGCTTTCAATCTGAGAATATTAATGTTATCAAAAACGAGGAAGCAACTAAAAAAGGCATTGTTGAAGCAATCCGAAAATTAACCTCTTCGTGCCAAAAAGGTGATATCAATATCCTACATTTTTCTTCCCATGGTCAACAAATCGAAGATGACAATAAAGATGAGATTGATGGGTACGATGAGGCAATTGTTCCATATGGAGCACCAGCAGAATACAAAGATGGATATGATTTTTCTCAGCATTTAAGAGATGATGAGTTAGAAAGTTTGCTCATGGAGCTTCGCTTAAAAGCAGGACCTCATGGCGACGTAATCATGTTCGCAGACGCTTGTCACAGTGGCACAGTTTCAAGAGGTGTAGAAAAAAAGTCGTGGTGGACTACCAAAGATGCACCGACCAAATTATACACCTACTAAAGGTACTGGGGATGTAGGGATTTTTTAATCCAATACATTTGACAACTTAGACATGTCTGAATTAGCACCATTGGTCGTTATTTCCGGTGCACAAGCTGCTCAGATAAATTATGAGCACGAAGGAGCTGGATCATTATCAATCGCTATCAGTAGAAGCGTTGATAAACTTAACACCTCCATGACCTACCGCGGATTTTTTGCACAAATAATTAAGGAAATGACGCTGTTGGCACCAAAACAGAAACCTGTAATCGAAGGAAACATCGACCGAAAAATGTTTGGTGGACATGCTATTGAACAGGCACCTTTTTACCGATCATTTAAAGTGAAAGACAAAATCGCTTTTCTTCACGGTGGTAAATTAAACGGAATATTTAAAGATACAGTTATAGCGGCTTATCCTATTGGTACTACGACACCATATGGTAATGAAGCACTGGCTATTGGCAAAGCAATTATATCAGAAGGGAATTGGTGTAAGGTGGAATTTGATAAACAACTTGAATTAACAATGGACGACTATTGGTTCTTTGTTACCGAAAAAACATATGGGGACATTAAGGTTTGCGTTAAGTTGGATATAAATGACAAGACAATTCGTGAAACCGTTTCGAATACCCTCTGTTCGTCACCACTGATAAACATAAGTAAAGAGAGCCACAATTTCATTCTTCAAGACGGAAATCCAGGTACGTTAACATTGATTCGTTCTTTTGACAATTCGGTTTTCGCAGAAAATATTCCAGCAAGAAACAATTATGCTAAAGTACTCGACACTTTAAAAACTTTTGCACGGGGGACTTACATGAAGAACTTAGAATTAACAGACCCCAAGTACAACGTAGTATTTGAGTTTATTCCAGTTCGTTTTATCGAACTGCCAGTAGATCAGATAAAAATTGTTGACACCCTAACAATTGAAGATATTACTGAAGACGGTGTTCCGGTGATTAAGACCAATGCGTTAATTGGTATTATAATTAAGGTTAGTAATATTGGAACCAAGGATGCCTATTACAGTATAATTGATATTCAACCCGATGGTAGAATTAATGGAATTCTCCCAGCTGAAGATAGAAAACTGAAACAAAGTCCAGCGGATTTTAAGATTGCTGTCGGTCAAAGCTATATCGCCCCGGGGAGTTTTGTAAGATTCTACCCTCCCTATGGAATGGAGATCTTTAAACTTTTTGCAAGTAAAGAACCAATTGACTTCACCCCTATCCTTACAAATAAAGCGGCATACAGAAATTACAAATCGCAGTTGGAAATGCTTTTTGATGATGGTTATACAAATTCCGCTCGTGGAGATTTAAATAAACCTTTGCGCAGTAACGACATGGAGTCCTCTACGTCTGTTGTGGGATTTGAAATACGATAATAACAGAAAAATGACACTTAACCATTTACCTAAGTAGTTGATACATAAAGTAAATACAATGAAAAAAACGAACAATATGTTTATTAATGTGGCAAAAATGTGTGTGGCTCTAATCTGTTTTACCTCATTTTCTGTCCATTCTTTAGCGATTGAAAAAAGAGCACTTGTAATAGGTGTAGGTAATTACGGTGAAGATAGTGAATGGTCAGAAACTCATGGAGACAATGATGCAAAAGCAGTTGAGGCGTCAATCAAAACTATTGGTTTCAATAACACTATAAAACTCGTTAACAATCAGGCGAGTAAGAAATCAATTTTGCGCCATTTAAATACGATACTCGACAGTTGTAAAAAAGGAGATATTGTGCTTTTCTATTTCGCGGGTCACGGTCAACTTGTTGTGGACTATAATGGTGACGAACTTGATTGATATGACGAGGCTTTGGTGCTCTTTGGAGCACCAAAGACGTACGATGCCTTATACAACAATGAAAACCATTTTCTTGACGATGAACTTAGCGCAATAATCAATCGTTTCAGGATAAAGCTCGGTGACGGTGGTGAGTTTATTCTTATCGTTGATGCAGGTTTTGGCTGGTCATCAACAGGCGTAGACAACAAGTATGATCGTGGTGGAAGCCTTCCATTGGAGGCCAGTAAAGAAAGTCACCCGTTTGAAATGATTGGAAAATACGAAATTGGAATATTAGATGACCAACCGTTTTCCACACCAAGTGCAAGCTATGCCAGTTTGTTTCATGTATCCGCAGCACGAATTGACAATAAAGCCACAGAAATTAATTGTAATGGAATATTAACATTAGCGGTAACACGAAGCTTAGAAGATTTAAGTGACAGTATTAGTTACCAAGATTGGTTTGTTTCTATAAACACACATGCTACTGCGTTGAATAAAAACCAACCTCCCATGGCAGAAGGTAATAGTAACGTGTTCGTTTTCCATTTGTACAACCTAGTTGAAGGAGCGGATTATATTAATTACGATATCCTCGACACTACCGAAACCATGTCTAAACAAGCAGTAAATATATTATCTAATTTAAAAGAAAGACTAAAAGAAGAATTTAAACAGGATGCTGTTAACCCAGATTTTGGCGCTTATTGAAAAACTAAAAAAAGGATTATGAAGTACTTAAAGTTAATGGTAATTGGATGCCTAGTTACGCTTCCTATGGGAATTTTAGCACAAAATCCTTGGCCATGACCCAAGTGATCCGGCGTCAACACGAGACATTTACGGCTATCATAGCCATAAAGAAGCAAAGTCATATGATTACTTGGGTTACACCGATGCAGTTATGACAAGAATGAACGAGTCTGATTTCAAAGGCTCAAGTGCATACAGTTGGACACTTGAGGAAAAGTTAAAACTTGTTTACAAAGTCGACAAAGTTGATCCGGCGTTAAGATTTAAGAACCAACCAACGCTAGGAAGTTGCACTGGCTTTCTTATCGCACCGAACATCATGGTTACAGCAGCACACTGTATTTCCGGCGACCAGCATGAGATACAAGATGGTTAAATTATCTACCATAAAAGTTACAGTGACAAACAAGACCAGCTTACTTACAGTATCAGGTATTGAGTGTTGGATTACACAAACGACTTACAAATGACGCGTAAGTACCAAGAA
>JBLING010000268.1:0-4105 GCA_047639155.1 bacterium | reverse complement strand
AAAACTATTGCCCATTAATGCAGCCAATCTACATTCTGGTATATTTACGGAGAATCAGAACCACAATAAAAATATGGATGTAGCGAAAGACTACCTGAAAATCAATAAAGAAGCTTGGAATAAAAAAACACCGGTTCACTTTGAATCAGATTTTTATAACAATTCGGCCTTTATTGCGGGTGCAACTTCTTTAAAGGACATAGAATTGCCGCTTTTAGGAGATGTTTCAGGAAAGAAGATTTTACACCTACAATGCCATTTCGGTCAAGATAGTATTTCATTAGCGAGAATGGGTGCTGATGTTACAGGTGTAGACTTGTCGGACATATCAATTCAAAAAGCCAACGAGTTGGTTGAGAAAACTGGTGTGGAATGTCGCTTCATTGAGTGCGATATATATAGTTTACCAGAAGTGTTAGATGAGAAGTTTGACATCGTATTCAGCACTTACGGTACGATAGGTTGGCTACCAGATTTAGATAAGTGGTCGCATATCGTTAGCCATTTCCTAAAACCTGGTGGTAGATTAATTTTTGCCGAGTTTCATCCAGTTGTTTGGATGTTTGATGATGAATTCGCTGGTGTAGGGTACAACTACTTTAACGATGGTGCAATTCATGAGCAACAAGAAGGTACGTATACCAACCCCGAGGCGGATATTGACCAAGAATACGTAATGTGGAATCATGGTTTGGCAGAAGTTATATCAAACCTGATAAATAACGGGATGGTTCTATCCCAATTTCATGAGTTCGATTACTCACCCTACAATTGTTTTAATTACACTGAAGAGTTTGAGCTAGGTAAGTTTCGAATAAAACATTTCGAGAATAACATACCCATGGTTTATAGCTTAGAGGCACATAAACCAGGATAACAATACAATTCGGAACAGAACTTGCGTTTGTACTGTATATAATACTAGTCTTTAAACTAGGCTTGTTTGAAACAACCGATTGACAATTTGTGTAAACAGTTGATTGTCAAATAGATTTGTTTTAAGAAAAACAGTTAAACACCGTTGATGAACCGCATTGTTATTTCAATCCTATTGATTGCAGCTCCATTTTTGGGAATGGCGCAGAATGCTATTCAAAAAAACGGGTTTGGCATTAACCAAGACTTTCACGACTACAATGTGCGTTTGCTTGATAATAAAATTACAAGCTTCGACTCGTCATTGTCTCAATCATTAAGAATTTCATATAACCGTTACCTTGGACGTTCATGGAGCTTTTCGGCTGGTATCACAAACGGTTTTCTGCTCAATCAAACGGAAGAAAACAAACTTATACGTAAATCTTATTTGTTTGGTGGTGATTTGGATTTAATCCTAACCTTGAATAATGGAAGGTTCTTTCCTTTAGAATCAACTGTGGCCCCGTATTTATCGTTTGGTTATAATTTCAACTATTTGTCGGCATATAAAGATATTGGCATAACGCCAATGGTGATTAGCAACGAATATGGATTTGGAACATATGTCCGATTAGGTGCCAAATCAAAGTTACACATTGGTGCAGCATTGAATCAACAATTGAACGGAGATTTCGATACACACATGCAGTATAGATTGGGATTTGCACAATCTATTGGCAAGTCAAGCAAACCGCCAGTCAAACCAGAAGAACAGAGAGATTACGACAACGATGGCATCGCAGATGTTGATGACAATTGTCCAACGCTTCCTGGAATTTCTGCTAAAGGAGGTTGCCCAGAGTCATGGGCTGAAAGTGGTGAGAACCACTTACTAAGCGACTCTGTCTTGGCGATGATCGAATCATTGGAACAGTCGATACAGAAACTTAAAACCGACTTGTATTTTCTCGACAATAACCAAATTGTGGAAGTTAAATGTGATCCGGAATCAGGGGATATAATTGGTGCCTCAAACAAGACTGAAAAACACATCGAGAAGAAAAACCCAACTGAAAATACGGAAAAGCAAAATCCTAAAACAGATGATGGGAGTAAAGGAAATGTTTCTCAAAAAACTGCAGAAGATGATAATAGGGATACGCAAAAGAAGGATCCAATTGAATCAGCCACATCTGATAAAAAGCAACCAGGTGCCAATAATCCTGACGCTCAAAAGACTGATACTCAAAAGACTGACGCTCAAAAGACTGACGTAACGTCGCCTTTAGTCAAATACAAAACAGACAGTGAGGTAAATGCGTATTATGTCATTGCCATTTCAACAATGGATAAGGCCCTTGCTGAACGTTCTGCGGCGATTATTTCCAAAGACTATCAAATCGTAAAAATACTCCCTCAACCTAATGGTTTCTACCGAGTTGGTATATACGCAACCAAGACCAAAACCGAGGCTTTAAAAATTCTAAATTACGCAAAGGGTCATGGTATCCCATCCGGTTGGATAGCCTACGAGTAGATTTTACAAGAAAGAAACGTCTTTTTTATCGATTCCATTCCATTCCTTGACGTGCCTATTGTATTTTTGGCCAAAACTTTAAAATAGTAAATGAAGAAACTAAGATTTGTAGCGTTGGCACTCTTGTCAATACTGTTTGTAAGCACGTCTTTCGCTCAATTTGAATTGGTAGAAGACGTAGTCGGAAATGTAGATGAAAACATCATCGCATATAAAAAGTTCCGACACACGAAAAATGATTTAACCTTAATCATTCATGAAGATCACAGTGATCCAATCGTTCACGTTCAAGTAGCCTATCACGTAGGGTCGGCTAGAGAAAGTGCAAGAAACAGTGGTTTCGCGCATTTCTTTGAGCACATGATGTTTCAAGGTTCTAAAAACGTTGCAGATGAGGAGCACTTTAAGATTATCAGTGAAGCTGGTGGAACGAACAACGCGTATACCTCATTCGACAAAACGGTTTACATAAATACTGCTCCAAGTAACTTAACTGAAACGTTACTTTGGCTTGAAGCTGACCGTATGGGGACCCATTTAGATGGTTTTACTGAAGCTAAATTCAATAACCAAAGAGACGCGGTTAAAAACGAAAAGAGACAGCGTTACGACAATCAATCTTATGGTATGGTTAACGAAGTATTGTTTAAAAGCATCTTCCCAAATCATCCTTACGAATGGACTCCAATTGGGTACGTTGACGACCTTGACGATGCAAGTTTTGATGATTTACGTAATTTCTTTTTGCGCTGGTACGGCCCAAACAATGCTACGCTTGTAGTTTCAGGAGATGTGGATCCTGAAGATGTTCAAAAGTGGGTTGACAAATACTATGGCACAATAAACAAATGTCCAGCCATTATAAAGCAACGTGCTCCAAAACCAATATTGCCAGTGAATAAATATGTTCCAATGACGGATAATATTTATTTGCCAATGACGGTTATGAATTTTCCAACTGTGCCTAACTACCATAAAGATGAGGCAGCCTTAAGTATGTTAGGTCAAATTTTGGGCGGGACAAATAACTCTTTAATGTATAAGAAATTTGTCAAAACAGAAGATGCAGTTCAAGCTGGTTCCTCCAATAACGCACTTGAATTAGCGGGTTTCTTTAGCATTCGTGTTATCGCAAGCTATATGGGAATGAACTTCAATGCAGTTGAAGACCGCATAAACGAGGTGCTGACAGAATTCAATACACTTGGAGTTTCAGACAAAGAACTTAAAGCTACAAAGATGAGTTACAAAACCTTCCTCGTTGATCAAGTAAACTCAGTTGCAAGTAAAGCTACATTGCTGAGCGAATGGGACATGATGTTGGGAGACGGATACAACTTAAATGATGAAATCGCCCGATATGAAAGTGTAAAGAAAGAGGACATTATGCGTGTGTTCAGAAAATACATTCTAAACAAAAAAGCAGTTATTCTTACAGTTTCTCGTGAAGCTCCAAAAGAAGGAGATGATGAAGGCACTAAAAGTGTAAATCCATATGCGGGGCAACCAAAAATAATTGACGCGCAATACTCTGGATTGACTTACAATCCTCCGGTTGACAACTTCGATAGGTCTTTAGCACCAACTCCAGCAGCAGTTAAAAGCATCAAAGTGCCTGATTACTATACGGAGAAGTTTGACAATGGATTGAAAGTAATTGGTTCAAACGCGAATGACCTCAAAAAAGTTTACCTATACCTTCAGATCGAA
>JBLING010000267.1:0-4137 GCA_047639155.1 bacterium | reverse complement strand
CCATGGCATATATGACAAAGACGTTAAAGACAGTCCACTCTTTGCTGATGTAGCGAAAGAACTTAATACGTTTATTGGCAATTCCGATTTTGCTGGATTCAACTCCAACCGCTTCGACTTCCCCTTACTGGTTGAAGAATTTTATCGTGCAGGTGTAGATTTTGAGACCGAGAAACGCAAGTTTGTAGATGCCCAACGTATATTTCATGTGAAAGAACCAAGGAATTTAGGAGCTGCTTTTCAGTTTTACTGTAACCAAACACTAGTTAATGCACATTCTGCGGAGGCGGATACAGTTGCGACTTGGGAAATTATTAAAGCACAGGTTGACAAATACGATGATGTACCAAGCACAGTTGAAGCATTACACAGCTTTAGCGGTCAGAATGATTTGGTAGACCTTGCGGGTCGCATCAGGAAAAATAAAGAAGGGCTACCTATTTTTGCCTTTGGCAAACACAAAGGCAAGACGATTGAACAGGTTTTTAAAAGCGAGCCTTCCTATTTTGATTGGATGATGAAAGGCGACTTCCCTGAACATACAAAGCGGGTATTGACAAGACTTTTGTTACAATTAAAAACAGCAAAATAATGGAAATTGGAGGACATATAACGGTACAACAAGTTTTGCATTTGGTTGCATCTCAGGCAACGATTACCCTGAATAAAGATGCGCAACTACGTACGAAAAAATGTCACGAATACGTTCAAGAAAAAATTAGACGGGCTGAAGCACCAATATACGGAATCAATACAGGCTTTGGTTCATTGTGTAACACCATTATACCCAATGATGCACTTGAAAAGCTTCAAGAGAACTTACTAAAATCGCACGCTTGTGGTGCAGGAGATATTATTCCTATCGAGATCGTTCGCATCATGTTGGTGCTAAAGGTGTTGTCATTAACAAAAGGACACAGTGGTGTTCAATTAGAAACAGTGAACAAGCTAATTTTACTTTATAATGAAGGAATTACACCTGTGGTATACGAACAAGGTTCACTTGGCGCCTCCGGCGATTTGGCGCCATTGGCCCATATGGCACTACCATTAATCGGTATTGGAGAGGTTTGGAAAGATGGCAAGAAGTCTTCCGCTTCGTTTCTTACAGATTCTAGTTATCACTTAAAAGCAAAAGAAGGATTAGCCTTAATTAACGGTACCCAATTTATGGCGGCTTTTGGTGTGAAGATTGTCGCAGATGGGTTAAAATTAATTAATGCTGCAAATAACATCGCTGCTTTAAGTGCCGAAGCTTTTGATGCACGTTTGGAGCCATACATGGCTTGTAGCCATGAGATTAGAAATCAAGCTGGACAAATATCTTGTGCCGAAGTAATGTATGACTTGCTCAAAGATAGTCCACTTCAAGAGGTAGAGAAAAAACACGTACAAGACCCATATAGCTTTAGATGTGCGCCACAAGTACACGGCGCAAGTTTAGATGCATTACGTTTTGCTGAATCCATTTTTAACAATGAAATAAACGCTGTTACAGATAATCCGAACGTGTTTCCTGAAGAAGATTTGATCTTGTCTGCGGGCAATTTTCACGGACAAACTTTGGCAATTCAATTAGATCATATAGCGATCGCCCTTGCCGAAATCGCTAGTATTTCTGAACGAAGAACCTACAAGTTAATCTCTGGAGAACGAGGACTTCCGGCTTTCTTGATTGAAAATCCTGGGTTAAATTCTGGCTTTATGATTCCACAGTATACAGCTGCAGGTATCGTGAGTCAAAACAAACAATTGTGTACACCAGCGTCAGTCGATAGCATTATGAGCAGCAACGGTCAAGAGGACCATGTAAGCATGGGTGCTAATGCCGCTACCAAGTGTTACAAGGTATTACAAAACACAATTACTGTTATAGGAATTGAAGCTATGGTATCTGCCCAAGCATTAGACTTTAAGCGTCCCGCTATTTCGTCAAACGGAATTGAAAGTTTACACAAAGAAATTCGGAAACATGTTTCATACATTAAGGAAGATGTGTATTTGCACGACATGATAAACAGCAGCAGAACTTGTGTTCAAGCAATGCTTAAAGCTTAGAAAATTTATTTAAAGACTAGATAGTAAGGTGGGCTTATGCTTCCCTATCCATATCCCAGTTTTCGAGATATTCTGCTACACGTTTTACGAACATGCCACCCAATGCTCCGTCTACAACACGGTGATCATAACTGTGTGATAAGAACATAAAGTGTCTGATTGCAATCACATCGCCATATTCAGTTTCAATAACCGCCGGTTTCTTTACAATTGCCCCAGTTGCTAAAATGGCCACCTGTGGTTGGTTGATAATTGGTGTTCCCATTAGGTTACCAAATGTCCCTACGTTTGTTATCGTATATGTCCCTCCGGAAATTTCGTCTGGTTTAAGCGCGTTATTTCGTGCGCGGTTTGCAAGGTCATTCACTTCTCGAGCTAGCCCTACTAGGTTTTTAGTGTCTGCATTTTTAATTACAGGAACAATTAAGTTGCCGCTCGGCAGAGCAGCAGCCATACCTATGTTTATCGACTTTCGTTTGATAATGTTATCACCATCCAATTCGATATTAATCATTGGAAAGTCCTTTATCGCTTTTACAACGGCCTCGATAAACAATGGAGTAAAGGTTAATTTCCCCCCTTCTCTTGCTTGAAAAGGACCTTTGTTCTTGTTTCTCCAGTTGACCATATTGGTTACGTCTGCTTCGACGAAGGAAGTAACATGAGGAGAAACTTGTTTGGACATAACCATGTGGCCCGCAATCAGCTTGCGCATTCTATCCATGGCAATTATTTCATCCCCCGCGTTTAATGATACAGTCGGTTTAACGGAGGTTGTCGTTTTAGCTGGAGGCTCAGGAGAACTTAAGGCTTCTGATGTTGGTGCTGGTGAGGGTACGCCATTTTTGACAAAAGCCAAAATGTCTTTTTTTGTTACACGGCCATCTTTACCAGATCCAGGCATTGTTCCCAATTGGGTCATTGAAATGCCTTCCGTTCTGGCGATATTCATAACAAGCGGCGAGTAAAAACGGTCACCCGAATTTGAGACAGCGTCAGCTTGCACTTTTGCAACTTCAATACGTTCTTGTATAACAGCAACTGGTTTGCTTTCTTGGGAAGTGGCTTTAACCGGGGTTGGTGCAATCGGAGCTTCTCCCTCTGTGGCTATAATGGCAACGGGCTGTCCCACAGCAACTACATCTCCTTCGCCAAAAAGGAGTTTTGATATAATACCTGCTTCAGGAGTTGGCACTTCTGAATCAACTTTGTCGGTAGCGACCTCTAGAATTGCTTCATCTGCCTCTACCCTATCTCCCTCATTCTTCAGCCATCGTATTACCGTTGCTTCATTGATGCTCTCGCCCATTTTGGGCATTACTAATTCAAATTGTGCCATGTAATTTCTTGTAGATTAAACAGTCAAACTGTGCTGCTTTTGCCTGGTGCAAAGAAACAACTTTTATTGTTCACCATCAAACGGTTCTCGTGATCAAACAGTGTATAGAAAGATGTTCATCGTGGGTAACAAAAATGAGCAACGAATTTGTTTCCTGTTCGTACAACTTATTATTGTATCAACAACAAACGCGATGATCCACAAAGTTTTTATAGTTGAAGATAACATGATGTATGCAGAGGCAATGAAACAATCCCTTGCCAATGAACAGTGCGATATCGAAGTCTTTCACAACGGTCAAGATTTTTTAGACAACTTAAGTCGTAATCCTGATGTAGTTACAATAGATTACATGCTCCCTGACATGAGTGGCATGGATGTGTTGAAAAAAACGCATGAACACAACAAAGACATCAATTGCATATTTCTATCTGGACAAGAAGATGTAAATAAAGTAGTTGAAGCGTATAAAAATGGCGTAAAAAGTTATATCGTAAAAAACGACAATGCTATTGTTGAGCTGAATCAAGCGGTAAAAAACTGTTTGAGCACGGTCTCCCTTAAAAAGGAAGTTGCCCTATTAAACGAGGAAATTATAGATCGCGGCAAGTACGGCAGAATAGTCGGTGACAGTAATGCCATGATGCGGGTGCTTAAGCTTATTCAACGTGTTGAAAAAACGGATACGCTAGTTATGATTACCGGTGATAGTGGAACAGGAAAAGAGCTTATCGCGGAAG
>JBLING010000266.1:0-4139 GCA_047639155.1 bacterium | reverse complement strand
AGGAAACAAACAAAAGGGGTACTATGTAGCTCCAATAGATGGTCCCATTTTGCTATCAGGCACATTTGGTGAATTG
Source organism: bacterium (assembly GCA_047639155.1). Taxonomy (GTDB): domain Bacteria; phylum Bacteroidota; class Bacteroidia; order NS11-12g; family UBA9320; genus UBA987. The sequence continues at coordinate 4,063 of JBLING010000266.1, read as the reverse complement.
AGAAACAACCATTTCCATGCTGGCTTGGATATTAGAACTGGTGGAGTCCAAGGCAAATCTGTGAAAGCCGCGGCAAGTGGTTATATCAGCAGGATAAAAGTATCCGCTGGTGGATATGGTAAAGCACTTTACATCCAACATCCAAACGGCACCACAACCGTGTATGGTCATTTAAAGATGTACTCAGGAGCAATCCAAGATGCGGTCATTGCAAAACAATATGTATTAAAGAAATATGAATTTGATTGGTACGTGCCAGCCGGCAAATTGGAGGTTCAGAAAGGTCAGACTGTTGCACTTAGCGGGAATACAGGAGGATCTGGAGGACCACATCTCCATTTCGAAATTCGCAACAAACGCGGGAATACAGTCAATCCACTGCTCTACGGGTTAACGGTGATCGATAAAATACCACCATTTGTTAAAAGCGCTAAGCTGTATCATTTGGATTACGACCGGTACGAATCATATGGCATTTTTGCAAACAGTCCAGTAACAAAGAACGATACAATTACAGTGCAACCTGGAAATTACGGAGTAGGGGCGAGTTGGGTTGATTATTTTACGGATAAACTCAATCGACTTGGAATTAACTATGCTGAGGTTTTAGTTGATGATAAAAAAGTGTTTACACAAACAATAGAGGACTTTGCCTTTTCACAGGGACGTTACATAAACAAACATATTGATTATTGGACGTATAGTCAGCGCGGGGTGAGGTATGTGAAATTGTTTAAAGATCAAGGTAACTCACTTCACTTTTATAAGGGAAATGGAGCAATAAAAGTCAAAGAGAATGCACGTGTTCGCGTTGATATAAAGGCGTATGATTACACAGGGGGTAGTTCTGTGCTGACTTTCTATATCAAAGGTCAGAGTAGTGCAAAGCAATTTGTGAACGGTGGGGAGAATAGACCAGGACCAACCCGTTGCGAGCCTGGCAAAACCAATACCTTGTCAACGGCAAATGCAACTGTGGTAATACCAAAGGGTAGTTTGTATAATGCAACTTATATGGGTCTAACAGAAACGCCGGCAACTGGTAAGTCTGTGTCACCAATGATTCGCATAAATCATTCAAACGTACCTCTGCATAAATCAGCCACCATAAGAATAAAAATCCCTGACGAACAAAAGGCCAACAAGAGCAGATTGGTGATGCTGTCGTATAACAAATCCTCAAGAACGTCGTCCTACGAAGGAGGGAAAGTCTCTGGAGATTACATTGTAGAAACAAGCAAATCATTAGGGATGTATTACTTGGCACTCGATACCATACAGCCAAAAATTACAGCATTAAGCCTTAAACGATTTATAAGTTTTAGGGTTTCTGATTTGTCAAGTGACGTTAAAACCTACAATTGTTATATTGATGGTCAGTGGGTGCTCTTAGAATATGAGCCAAAAGCAAACAAGTTATTCGGAAATATTCCAAAAAAGTACACATCTGGAAACCATTCTTTAACTTTAAGTGTTACAGATGGTGCAGGCAATACTGCCACGTATAAAAAAGACATTACACTTTAATGAGCACATTGAAAACAGGAGATGCGATACCGCATTTTTCCACAACCAACCAAAATGAAATACCCGTATCACAGAAAGACATTATTGGCAACAAAACTGTGATATATTTTTATCCTAAAGATGATACACCCACATGCACTAAACAAGCGTGTAACCTACGTGATAACTACGAACAATTAATAAATGCCGGATACAAGGTGTTTGGAGTTAGTCCCGATAAGGCAAAGAAACATCAAAAGTTTATAGCCAAGTATGATCTTCCTTTTGATTTGTTGGTGGATGAAGACCTGGCACTTGCAAATGCGTTCGGTGTATGGGGCGAAAAAACAACTTTTGGCAGAACCTATATGGGGATAAGACGTACCACGTTTGTGATAGACGAAAAGGGCGTTATAGCTGAGATTATCGATCAGGTTAAAGCGAAGGAGCATACAGCGCAGATTTTGGGTTAGGGGTGTCTTAAAAAAAAAATTCGACCCACTTTGTTATCGGATTACATTTGGACTTTCGTTTGAACAACTATAGAGTCAATCCCATTCGATGAATTATGAATTACTTTAAAGCACTAAATCTTATATGAAAACAAAAGCAGAAATTGTCACCAATTGGCTCCCAAGATACACTGGTACTCCGTTAGAAAACTTTGGGGCTTATATTTTATTGACCAACTTTATTGATTATGTCAACATATTTAGTGAGAAGTATGACGTTCCGGTAGAAGGAATGAACAAGGCGATGCAGACCGCAACCTACAAAAATATCACCATCATAAACTTTGGAATGGGTAGTGCCATGGCTGCAACTGTCATGGATTTACTTTCGGCTATTATGCCAAGAGCTGTTTTGTTCTTAGGCAAGTGCGGTGGACTTAAAAGAAAAACGGAATTAGGGGATTTTATAATCCCTATTGCGGCGATCAGAGGTGAAGGAACCAGCAACGAGTATTTACCTGCAGAGGTACCAGCGCTTCCATCCTTTCGATTACAGAGGTCCATATCATCGGCCATGCAAGAGTTTGAAACAGACTATTGGACCGGTGTTATTTTTACAACCAATCGAAGGGTTTGGGAACATGATGAAAAGTTTAAAGAACGGCTGATTGAAGCACGCGCCATAGGCATTGATATGGAAACAGCTACATTGTTTACAGCTGGTTTCGCAAATGAAATACCAAGAGGGGCATTGCTTTTAGTGAGTGACAACCCAATGATTCCAAGTGGCGTCAAGACAGATGAAAGCGACAAATCCGTTACATCTCAATACGTAGAGTTACATGTAAACATCGGTATCAGAGCATTGGAAGAACTGAGGGATTCCGGTAACAGTGTTAAACACATGCGATTTGATCACAGACCGTAAAAGGAAGGTAGAATACGGGTAAAATCTAACATTGGCATTGGGTTTTAAACCCAACCTAATCCAACCTAAATTTCACGGGAAGACGAAACCGTACATGTACTGGTTCTCCTTGTTTCATTCCCGGTGTCCAATTGGGCATTTTTTTGATGACACGTATGACTTCTTGATCAAAAAATGGTGCTCCCTTCACAGGTTCTATAATCCGAATATCTTCAATAGAACCTGAGTCTGTGACTACAAAAGCGGCGATTACCGTTCCTTGTATGTTATTGTCTTTTGCGATTGCTGGATAGATAACATTGTCTCTTAAAAATTTCATCAATACGTCTACACCACCAGGAAATTCCGGCATGACTTCAACAAACTGGAAGATTTCTTCTTTTGGTTCTTCAATCTCCATCTCCATATTGCCATCGATAACTTCCTCTTGAACATCAATATCACCTTCAATAACTTCACCAGTCATTATGATGCCCACTGGTGCCGGTGGGGGAGGGATTACCTTACCCATGGTTGTTTTTTGTGGGGATATTACGGTATCAGCCCTCACCGTGTCTTGCACAACTTTTCGTTGCTCAACGAGGTGTGAATCACTTTGGACAATGGTGTCAGAGGTATTGTGACTAGAGGCCATTTTGCCCGTGGTCGCTCCATTGTTACAGGAAGCTAAAAGTAAAGCACCCATACACAAGATGTAAAAGGGCAGGTTTGATTTCTTTTCTTTTTTGGTCATACCGTCTATCACAAACATAATTTCATTAAACGAGAAATTTAATTGTGATTTTCGAATGTGACCGCAAACCCGCTCACCGTTATGCATTAATAAATAGGTGAGGATTTCTTCCCGTGACCTTTGGGTAAAGTCGATTACATTTTTTTGGCAAGAATCGCAGTGCCTTTGGTTTAGGCCAATTTTCATTTTGTCCCAATCAGCGGAACACGGTTCTGGAATGTTGAATTTCATATCGAATTAGGTTCTAATTCGAGGTTGATACTACCGATGTCTTAAAGGTAAACGAGTCCTCTAACTATTCGCGGCTTCTTTTACCCTGTTTGTGGAATCCCCTTTTGATAAGGTTAGGCGAACAATACTTTCTTCAAGTGCTAGTAAGTTATGTTTTACTGATGGTTCTAGGCCAACAATGTCTCCAGTTTGCAGCGTTATTGTACTTGCTCC
>JBLING010000265.1:0-4139 GCA_047639155.1 bacterium | reverse complement strand
ATCATTTTCAATGTTAACGGTCATTGTTGAATCAGAAAGATCAGCGCCAGTAGCGTTTCTCAATGTTAACTCAATTGTTTTGTCCAATTCCGACATTGTATTGTCGTTGATGGTGATATTAAACGTTTGGTCACCAGTAGTGCTCATTGCAAATGTTAAGGTTGTAGGTGACGTTGCAGTATATTCAGTACCATTGGCAGCAGAACCACCTGTGATATGTACTTCTACAGTTGCGTCTGCAGTGCTAGAAGGGTTAGAAATAGAAACATTAACCATAATTGCACCATCGGTTTCACTAACCTTCATACTATTTTGAGCAAAACCCAATTCAGGGTTTGCAGGTACATAGCAATCAGAAGTGTGAGAACCTATGTAAGTAAAGGTATTTTGAGCGTATGTATCCCATTCGCCTGCACCTTTTGTCCAATCTGTTTGGCCACCTTTGATTGTGCTTTTGCGCACCAATGTATTGTCTTTAGTAGAACCACTTCCAACAGTCCAACTTGAACCTGGATCAACATAAGATTCTCCAATTCTATCGATTGTGTCCGTGCCTTTCAAAAGAATTACCGCATCATCTCCATTGAAATGAATAATGCTTGGGTAAGTCAATAGTGTATCAGCAACACTAGCGATTGCAGCGTTTGCACCGTCAGCGGCAATAATAAATACACCGTAAGCAGGCAAGCTGCCATACAGAGCAAAACTATTTGTTGCAGTACCTCCGTTTACAATGTTAAAAATGGAATATCCTGACAAGTCAATTGCAGAGCTTGTTGGGTTGTAAATTTCAACAGCTTTGCTGTTACCAGAGCCTTCAATATACTCCGAGAAGAATATTTCGGTACACTGAGCATTTGCGGACAAGCTTAGCATTATTGCACTGCCGGCCAATAGGAAAAGTTTTTTCATTTTACTTATTTTTTGAACGATTTTGATACGAATTTATGCTTTTTGGTGTGTCAAAGGCAATAAAATGGGCGTCATATTTTTAGGCTAAATCACTTGAATTTATAAGTGCTTGACTAGTAGTCACTTATTTGATCAACCAGTTTTGCACCGTTGTTTAAATCACGGCAGCCGTTGGTCAAATGTTATGCAGTAAAATGCATATAAAACGTTTTTATAACGTCTAGTAAAAAACAAAAGGCCATGAAACGTTCACACGATACCCCTCAAAATGCACTAGCGGATATTGCATTACTCCTTCTAATTTTTTTCCTTATTACAACTCAATTCCCCAAAGAAGATGGAATTGCAACAACCTTGCCTCCATTGCATATCCAACAAACCTCAAAAACCTATACTGAAATAGAAATTTGGTTGAACGCACAAGATGAAATTATGTTGAACGCACAATATGTACGGTTATCCGACTTGTCTCAACATCTGTCAAGCATGATCATCCCCCACAATTCTGACCTTCGAATAAATTTAAAATCCCACTTTCAGTCTAGTTATATGGCGTACGTTTCGGTTTATGATGAAATCAAACAAGCCTATGGCCTATTGCATGATTCAGAAGCACACAAACTTTTTGGCAAACCATTTTTACAACTCTCCATCCAAGAAAAGAATATTATCAAGGCTTCGTGCCCTGTAGAAATATTTGAATGGGACCTTGTTCAATAGTCGAATGTGGTTTGATTATCTTTGAGTCTGGCAATAAACTTTCTTGAACTATAATCGTGTGAATTTATTTTGACTGAAGAAGATAATAAAACGCTGGCTGCGCAATTGCGAAAGCCTCATGGAGATATTGGCAAAGAGGTGGCATCATTCATGAACAAAAGGAATGAAACGCTAAACCGAAATACCATAGATCAAATTAGCAAAAAGTCGAACCTAAATGTTGTGGAACTGGGTATGGGCAACGGCAAGTTTGTCCCTGAATTACTTAATAAACATGACGTTGAACGATATTTTGGCTGCGACTATGCGCCTGAAATGGTCAATGCAGCAACAGAGTTAAATAAAAAGCATGTTACCTCTGGCAAAGTTTTATTCCATGAATGTGAGGCTACTCAATTGCCTTTTCAATCATTATCCATTGATGTAATCTTTTCCGTAAACACGATATATTTTTGGGAGGATAGTCACAACGTTTTGCAAGAATTTAGACGTGTTTTGTCAAAAGGCGGTGAATTAATCATTGGATTAAGACCAAAGCATTTAATGGAGCATTATCCATTTGTGAAATACCGTTTTAATATGTTTACTGCACAGGATGTCATTCAAAGGATGGAGGAGAATGGATTTCAGCATTGCGAAAGTCAAACATTTCAAGAACCCGATTTTGTTACGGAAGAAATCACTTTTCCTGTTCAGTCATTGGTTGTAAAAGGAATCAGCAATTAGTCGAAAATGGGGAAATCTACAGCGTACTTAACAGCGCAACATCAAGCTTTTATTCAACGACAAAAGGTGTTCTTTGTTGCTACAGCGCCAAAAGAGGGGTTTATAAATCTCTCTCCGAAAGGAATGTACTCCTTAAAAGTCTTGAATGAAAATACAGTAATCTGGTTGAACTTAACGGGAAGCGGTAACGAAACAGCTGCCCATTTACTTGAAGACAAGCGCATGACTATTATGATGAACGCGTTTGACAGTAATCCAATGATTTTAAGAATATATGGAATCGCAACTGCCATCCATAAGCGTGATGCAAAATGGGAAGCCTATACAAATCACTTTGATTCTTTCCTAGGAGCCAGACAGATTTTTGAAGTTTCAATAGAACGGGTACAAACGTCGTGTGGTTTTGGAGTGCCAATCATGGAGTTTAAACAAGAACGCACAGAAATGACAAGATGGGCAGAGAAAAAAGGGGAAGATGGAATAGTACAGTATCAAAGCGAAAAAAATGTACTAAGCTTAAACGGTAAACCTACAGGGTTGGTTCAAGATTAATCTATCCACCAATCGAATGATTTTTGAAACAGTGGCAAATCTGTATAAGGCAACTTTTTCAAAACGATGGAGTCTCCTTCGGAGTCGGTTAACACCACTTTTTGATTTGAATCATCATATTGTAGGATCAGCGATTGACCGGGTCTATCAAGAGATAAAAAGTGGTTTGTTGTGTCATACGCCAATTGAAAATCGACTTTGAGGCCTGCTTGGTTTTCAGAGATTAAATACCCTTTCCTGTTTACATATACTGCCGCCCAATCATTAATTTGATTAAGACTTGTTTCATATGCGCCGTGCAACAATGGCCTAGATTGAATGTCATCGTTCCAATTACTGGTTTTACCATATAACCACAAAGAATCCAGCACCAAGAGCAACACTACAATGGACTTCGTAATAGAATACAACGTTGACGTCGTTTTAAAATCGGGTTGATAGTTATTTATAGGCCGTACCTGTCGATTAAATAAAAATGCTAAAAATTGATTCAAGTATTGACTGAACAAAATGAAGGTTGCAAAGAGTAAAAACAAGGAGAACAGTTTGACTGAGATGTTAAAAGTAAAATTGACCAATACGATGTTTGAAAATAATACCAAAGCCAGCATCAAGCCAGCTTTCTGGGTTTTTCGAAAAAATAAAAGAAAACCAGCAACCACTTCTAAACAGCCAGCAATGACGGTGTACCAATAAGAGCTTCCGATAGCACTCCAATACAACAAGTCCTTTGAAATAGTTCCGAGTTGAGCGTAAACCACATTGGGTTCGGGCAAAAAGAACTGCCACTTAAACATTTTGTTAAACCCGTAATGGAGAAGTTGATATGCAATGTAATACTTGATTATTGTGCGCAACCAATAGACAGTCTTTGCGCTCACCTTAAGTTTAAATATATGAGCGACAGAAGTTGAGATAAAACTAAGACATGCCAACAACAACACAAGAAGGTACATCGATTTACTATCGCTAAATATATGAAGGTCTAAGGTTTTATCGTGGTAAGTGAGGTTGTTTAGTAGACCGATAACCGGCGATAAACCACAAGTAACGACACCTTGAATGTCAGACAATATCGTTGGGTTTATAGGGAAGCACAAAATGAAACCGAGGCAAAAAACCAATGAAAAGGTCAATACAAACTGTTTTAGTTTGACCCACAACGTCTGACTATCAATCGCCTTCATCTTCGCTCAAAACTACTGTGAAATGAATTAAAAAATAGCGCA
>JBLING010000264.1:0-4165 GCA_047639155.1 bacterium | reverse complement strand
CTCTGAAAAATGATAGAGGCACATCTGTTCAGCGATATGTAGAAGTCTACAACGAACTGATTAGAGCATATAGTGAAGCGCGTGATGAGTATGCCTTGAATAAATATGGTAGGTCTTATACTGATTTGCCTAAGAAAGGTGATCAAGCAAAAGAAGTGCAGAAGAAGTTTCCAATGAAAATCTCGGAAGCAGAACCAGTAGAGTATAATTAAAGTAGCTAATTATGTCAAAGTTTAAGAAAAATAAAGGCAGAGAATTACCGGCGATTAATACGTCGGCATTGCCTGATATTGTTTTCATGTTACTTTTCTTCTTTATGGTTGCAACCAAGATGCGTGACCCTACGGTATTGGTAAAAACTGCTTTACCAATTGTATCAGAAGTTGAAAAAATTGAAAAGAAATCGTGGGTAAACCATATACTCGTTGGCCCACCAATAAATGCGGCCAAAAGTGGTACTGCACCTCGAATTCAATTTGACGACAAATTTGGTACTGTTGAAGGAGACAATGGTGTGCAAGTATACATTACCCTTAAAAAGAACGAACATCCAGAAGGCGTTAGAGATTATCTAACAACTGCAATTAAAGCGGATAGAAGTGTTAAAATGGGTCTGATTCAAGACATCAAACAAGAGCTTAGAAAGATTAATTCTTTGAAGCTTTTATATTCTGCATCCGAAGGGGAAGTAGACGAGTAAAAAAAGATTATTTAAGATATAAAGGGCTTCTGAACAAAGCCCTTTTTTTATTGTTTAACATTTCAGAGCCGCTAATAACAATTATATTGCGTTTTCTTAATTTCTGATGACGACTAGTCTAAAAGACATCCAGCACCCCATTGCATCTGAACTCGTTGAATTCGAAAAACGATTCCGAAAAAACATGAAAAGTCGTGTCGCATTGCTCGACACCATAATGACCTATATTGTTAAAAGGAAAGGAAAGCAAATGCGCCCAATGTTCGTTTTGCTAAGCGCTAAGATGTTTGGAGAAGTCAATGACCGCACATATCGAGGTGCGTCATTGGTAGAATTATTACATACGGCAACATTGGTGCACGATGATGTTGTTGATGATTCCGATAAACGCCGTGGTTTCTTTTCAATCAATGCGCTTTGGAAGAACAAAATCGCCGTTTTGGTTGGGGATTACCTTTTATCAAAAGGTCTTTTACTTGCTCTAAAGAACAAAGACCACGATATGCTGGAAATTCTTTCGACAGCAGTTGAAGAAATGAGTGAAGGAGAGCTTTTGCAAATGGAAAAGGCGCGTAAACTTGATATTACCGAAGATGTATACTACGACATCATATCAAAAAAGACAGCATCGTTGATTGCGAGTTGTTGCGCAATTGGAGCAGCTTCTAACACTGAAGACCAGAAGATACTTGACCAAATGTCTGAATTTGGCTTGTACACAGGAATCGCTTTTCAAATTAAAGACGATTTATTTGACTATGGCGATAGTGATATAGGCAAACCAACCGGTATAGATATCAAGGAAAAGAAAATGACCTTGCCTTTGATTCATGCCCTGCAACAAGCCGATAAGTCAACTAAAAAATCAATTATCCGAATCATCAAATCAGATAAGAAGGATAAGGCAAGTATCAATAAAGTGATTCAATTTGTGGTTGATAATGGCGGCATTACATATGCCAAAAACCATCTTAAAGACTATCATCAAAAGGCGCTTGGCGTACTAAATTCCATTGAAGGTGTCAAAAACAAACAATCCCTTATTGATCTATTGGACTTTGTGATTAATAGAAAAAAGTAATTCTATTAATTCTCGAAGATCAATTTATTGTAATTTGGTGTTATGATATTAACAACAACCGAAACAATTCCGAATAAAGAAGTTGTCGAAATTTTAGGTATAGCCCGCGGCAGTACGGTTCGCGCCAGAAATATAGGTAGAGACTTTTTTGCTGGTCTTAAAAATATAGTTGGTGGTGAAATAAATGAATATACAAAGTTACAAGCTGAGAGTCGTGAAGAGGCGATGTTTCGCATGACTAAAGATGGCGAGCGACTTGGTGCAGACGCTATAATAAATATTCGACTAACCACAGCCATGATTATGCAAGGAACTGCAGAAATATTGGCATACGGCACTGCCGTTAAACTGAGTTAATGGACGCTTTTGCCTCATTCATTATCGCAATTCAAGGTCTAATCTTCCTTGCTGGAATCGTCGCGATTATTTGGTTGATTGTGAGACGTGTTCGCATGAAAAAAGAAGAACAGTTCGAGAAGCGCGACAATTGATTTACAACGCAATATTATTTCTTTTCTTTGCAGTGTTTTATGCGGCCGTTGGTTTTGGTGGAGGTTCAGGCTATATCGCCATCTTATCTTTCTCTGATTTACCTCCGTCTGAGCTTCGAATTATTGCGCTATTTTGCAACATAATTGTAGTTGGTGGAGGAACTTATCTCTTTTTCAAACACAAACTTCTACCGTTTAAGAAAGTCATTCCATTTGTAGTTACAAGTGTTCCGGCTGCATTTATAGGCGGAACCATCTTGTTACCAAATAACCTATTTTTTATTGTTTTGGCCAGTTGCCTGTTTCTCGCTGGAATTTTAATGATTGTTCAGCCACATAAAGTTGCACAACCCAAATCCTCTAACATCATTGTTAACGCCTTAATCGGTGCGATTATTGGGTTCGTTTCGGGGCTAATAGGGATTGGTGGCGGTATCTTTCTCGCCCCCATTTTGTATTTAATGCGCTGGGATAAGGCCAAAATAATTGCGGCAACAGCTAGTTTTTTTATTCTCGTTAATTCAATATCTGGGCTTGTTGGGCAATACGCGGTTACAGATGTACAAGTAAGCTGGAAAATTTTGCTTCCGCTGCTCATCGCAGTTGGAATAGGTGGACAAGTAGGTTCACGATTAAATATTAATGGGTTAAGTCAGTTATGGGTTAAGCGGCTTACGGCTGTGCTCGTTATCTTTGCCTCAGTTCGAATTTTTTACAAATTATTGGTGTAATGAAAGTCCTAGCATTTGGTGCAGCAAGAGATATAATTGGGGAATCGGAAATAAATTTTGTGCTTAGTTCTGATACGACAGTTAAAACATTTAAAGAAGAATTGTATACAATGTATCCTTCTCTAAAAAAGCTTAATGCAATTGCAATTGCCGTGAATGAGGTTTATGCCAGCGATGAAATCGTTATCGGGAAACTGGATGTAATAGCTTTAATCCCACCAGTGAGTGGTGGTTAAATTAACGTGCAGTGAAATACTGACGTACTAAGTAAAGGAGAAATAATGTTATCACTTTTTATTTATATCAGTACAATTAACGTACCCAATTTCAAATTGTTGTGTGCAAATAAAAATTATTGAAAAAAAATATCCTAATATCGACCAAAGCCTTAGAAATAGGGACATGCCGCACCTTTGTTAGCGCGATAGAAAATGGTGCAGAGTGTCTTTTTATCGGTACAGTTCGAGCACACACCGCCGGCAAAAATGTAACGCATCTCTTTTTTGAGTGTTACGAACCAATGGCTATTAAAGAAATGGAAAAAATTGCCACGGCAGCTTTGGATAAATTTGACATAACATCAATTGCCATACATCATCGAATTGGGAATATAGATACTGGTGAAATCCCAGTGATAATAGCAATTGGGTCCGCACATCGTAACGCAAGTTTCGAAGCATGCCAATATGCAATTGATACATTAAAAGAAACTGTTCCCATCTGGAAAAAGGAATTTTTTGATGATGGCGCAGTATGGGTATCTGCTCATCCCTAAAGCATACCTTTGCACCATGAAGTTTGAGGACTACCGTATCTCCGATACATTAAAACGTAATATTAGCAAGAAGGGTTTCAAACGACCTACTGATATTCAGTTTAAGTCCATCCCTCCTATTTTAAAAAGGGAAGATGTTTTGGGAATCGCCCAAACCGGTACTGGTAAAACAGCTGCTTTTGTCATTCCCGTACTTCAAAACCTACTTAAGCTGAGCAAAGGTCAACGGACAGATGCTGTTCAATGTGTTGTGATGGCACCAACCCATGAACTAGCTGAGCAAATTACCTCTGTGTTCTTAGATTTTGCAGATGATTTAGACATCGAAATACTATGTATCCATGGTGGCGTAAATCAAGAGGACCAAATACAACGTCTGATAAAAGG
>JBLING010000263.1:0-4170 GCA_047639155.1 bacterium | reverse complement strand
GGTATGGTGGATTAGATTTATATCAAACAGGTTTGTCTACAAACGACTCATCAACAGTGACAATCTTACCACGGCCTTTAAACTCGTCTTGTGACGACTTTGGATTTGTGGGGTCAAAAGGGGGCGCCTTTGGATATATATCATCCAACAGGGAAGGTTCAGACGATGTTTATTCATTTGTTAGTACAAGCAGTCGGGTTCTAAATGCGTATCCACAAACCGAAGCAAGCACCATCGTAAAGGGGCAAACAGAAACACCTGAGGAAGTCATTAATGTAGTTAAAAATGACACACCCGTAAAAACACAAGCTGTGGTTAAAACGAGAACACCTAAAGTTGAAAAGGTGATTGTTCAACCAGAAAATAAAACGGTGGTTCAAACCGAAACCAAAGAAATCGTCTCTTCAAAACCAACGGCCAAAACCAACCAAGTAAATACTCCATACGAGCAGAAACCCAATACTGAAATAGTTGAATATTATACCCTGTCTGGTTACTATATGGTAGTTTATTCGGTTAAAAACTTCTCTGGTTTTGCAGCATTTCGAGACACTAATTTTCCGGATGCCTTAATTGTTAGAAATAAAACGGGCTTTTACCACTTAGTATATTTTCTGGGAGATACACGTGAAGAAGCTCTTGGTACTTTCAACAATCGTGAAAATCGCTTTGCAAAATCTTGGCTCACGCATTTTAGTAACTAATCGATCGTTGATGTTGTTTTTCTGTTCATTCGAGTTGTTTAATGTCAAATCCAGGTCCGGTGAAAAATATTTATGATAACTAAGCGTTACCAAATGAAGTTCTTGATTATGAGATACGCTTGCTTGATCGCTCTTCTTTTGTTTGTTGGACGCGTTGCATTCGGTGTCAATTTCGAAACAAATATTGATTCAGCGAAGACTGAAGCCGCAAAAAACAATAAGACGATTCTGATGGTATTTGCTGGGTCAGACTGGTGCAGCCCTTGCATCAAATTCAAAAACGATATTTTATTAAGTGATGCTTTTGTTCAATATGCGAAAGACAAACTTGTTGTCCTTTATCTGGATTTCCCCGCTCAAAAGAAAAATAAATTATCAGCAGAACTGACCACACAAAATGAATTGTTAGCAGAGAAGTACAACCGTAACGGTGTTTTCCCTAAAATACTTGTTTTTAGAGCTGATGAAACACAATTGGGAGAGGTCTCTTATTCAACCCAATCTCCAGAAAAATTTATAGAAAGCTGCTCTGGTTTAATGCCGTCCAGTAATACAGAAACGCTTTATCCAGCAAAAAAACAGGTATTGCTCATGGACTGCAAATTTGAAATCACTGCAGTAGCAACTTCCGAAGAGATAGCATGGGAGTCAGTCAATGTTGGTATTGCTGAAATTCAAAGAATCGAGTCTTTAATTTCCTCATGGGATGATCGTTCTCAAACAAGTTAGATAAACCGGAACGCAGGTATAGAACCCGTTACTGTGTCGACAGAGCTTTTTGAATTAATTGAACGCTCCAAAAAGTGTCCGGTTTAACTGAAGGTGCCTTTGATATCTCTTTTGCGTCAATGGAAAATATATGGCTGTTTGACGGTCAAGAGCATGATCTTCCGGATAGCAGTGTAGTCCAAAAATTACGTTCAAACGTTAACTGGTCCAACATTGTTCTAAATTCCGAAGACACATCTGTCTATCTTAAAGAAATTGGTATGCGCATCAGTTTTGGCGCTATTGGTAAAGGTTATGCTGCAAATAAGGCGGTTACTCTTATGCGTTCAATGCCCAATGTAAACGGAGGTGTTGTGAATGCCAGCGGAGATTTAAAAGCGTGGGGAGAGAATGGTAGAGACGATAATTGGTCGGTCCAAATCGCTGATCCACAGAATAAAGATAGGGCTGTTGGATTCCTCAATGTAAAAGATATGTCGGTTGTAACATCTGGAAATTATGAGAAATATTTCACGTCAAATGGCGTGCGGTATGCTCATATCTTAAACCCGAAGACCGGCTACCCAACAACTGGTATAAAAAGCGTAACAATCGTCTGTCAAGATGCAGAAATTGCCGATGCACTGGCAACCTCCGTTTTCGCGCTGGGAATAACGGATGGGTTAGATTTAATAAACACGCTAGACGGTGTCGAGTGTATTTTAATCACAGATAAAGACCTAATGTTAACTTCCGACAATCTAAATCTCAACTATTATTAATATGGTAAAAAGTGTATTAAAAGTATTGGCTACAATTGTTTTTATTGCTTTTGTATCCGGTTGTGCTTCGGTCAAATCGTATCAAAAAATGTATTTGAACGATGAAGAAATGACACTTGCTCCTAAAAAAACGGAATCGTTTGAAATAAATTTTGAGACGTATAGGGAAGGTGCTTCTGGTGGTAATGGAGGTAAAGTTGGGGGAGGGTGTGGATGCAATTAGTCAAGCAACTGATAATCATGCCATTTTTGTTCTTTAGTACTACGGCTTTTTGTCAAGATACGGATTCGTCAAAGACCAAAACCACTTTGAGGCCCTACACGAAAGAGGTTAAAGCCAATTTTCTCAATAGTTATTACGAACAAGATGGCAATAATGGTGCAGTAACAGGTGGCACAGGAACGGAATTGTTAAGCAATATAGGAAGTGTTATTACAGTCCACATACCATTAGATAGTACAAGGGCAATTGCAATCTACACAGGTGCAGACAATTATTCATCGGCCTCAACAGATAATATCGACAACAATATGTCGTCTGAATCTAGTAGTGATATTCGGGGGTTTGCCACCGTAACGTTAAACAAACTCAATTTAAAGAAAAACGAAGTGTATAGCTTAAAGGCGGGTTTTTCTACTGAGTATGACTATACATCTTTTTCAACTGGTGGGTCGTATACCAAAGAATTTAACAACGCAAACTCCGAAATATCCATTTCGGGTCAGGCTTTTTTTGATAACTGGTCTTTAATATATCCAATAGAATTAAGGGGAAATGTGAATCTGCCTAGTGCTGGTCGACAATCTTATAATAGTCAAGTTCAGTTTTCTCAAGTAATAAACAAAAGACTTCAAACGGGCGTAAGCGCTGAGGTGATTTACATGACCGGTTTACTGTCTACCCCTTTTCACCGTGTTTACTTTGCTGACCAGTCACTCCCAGATATTGAACGTTTACCTTCAACAAGGTTGAAAACTCCAATAGCGTTGCGACTGAATTATTACCCAATAGACAAACTAGTTCTAAGAGGTTATTACAGGTACTATAAAGACGATTTTGGTATCGAAGGACATACCACTGAGTTAGAGCTCCCATTCAAATTGACCAGTAGTATTACTTTGTCACCGTTTTATAGGCATCACACCCAAACTGCGTCAACATATTTTGCGCCGTATAAAACACATTTGTCAACAGAAACGTTCTATACTTCCGACTACGATTTATCGAATCTGTCGAGTCAAAAAATTGGTGTTGGGATTAAATATTATCCAATTTACGGTCTATTGCGGTCCAAGAAATTTGGTAAAAACAAGCGATATATCATACTTGAATCTCTTGATTTTAGGGCTTCGTACTATTCCAGGAGCACGGGCTTAACGGCCTATATTGGAAGTCTCAACGCTGCTTTTTCATTAAAATAAAGCGTTGTGATTCATACTGATTTTACACCCGTTTTGTGGACTGGGACAGCAATGTTTTAAGTTGGCTTCTATGCCTGGCTACAAAACTATTTTCGTGGATCGCTTTATTTCTTCTAGTACAACATGGCTTACAACGTCTTTAACATTGTCGATTTTGCCCATTTTTTCAACTAAAAAATCCTTGTATTCGTGTACGTCTCTAACGCGCACCTTAGCCAGAAAATCATACACCCCTGAGGTGTGATACAACTCTGTTACTTCTGGTAGCGCAGATACCTTTTCCAAGAATCTGTCTCGTAGTCCAATACCATGATCCTTTAACGTTAAGTTCATAAAAATTACGAGCTCTTTGCTAACGGATTCTGGATTGATTAAAGCGACATACTTTCGAATAACACCCAACCGCTCCAGTTTTCGAATACGCTCGTAAACCGGGGTCTGCGTCAGGCCAATCTTCTCTGCAAGAAGTTTCGCGGTAAGTTTACCGTCGTCCTGTAAGAAATTAAGTATTAACTTATCAATATCGTCTAAGTTTATAACAGATTCGCTCATTA
>JBLING010000262.1:0-4204 GCA_047639155.1 bacterium | reverse complement strand
CTTATAACATGTAGCCGTATTTTAGGACGTGACATATTTTTAATCATGCGACTGATATTTTAAAGTATGCTTCATGTACACTTTGACTACAGGGGGGGGGTGCAACTAGCTTACTAAAGAGAATGCGCATCGCAAATACTTGATTATCAGTATGTAAATAAATGTTAATTGTGAATCAAAAGTGGATAGATTCCCATCAAGACAACTGCCATTCTAATTTTGGGACGATTATCAGTACTTTCGGAAGAAGCTTTGAATCTTCATTTGAATAACACCCAAAAGTGCTTCTTTGATGATGCCGTTACTCATTTTCGACGTTCCTTTTGTCCGGTCGGTGAATATAATTGGCACCTCTGTAATTTCAAATCCGTGCTTCAACGCTGTAAATTTCATCTCGATTTGAAAAGCATATCCCCTGAATCGAATTTTGTCAAGATTGATGGTTTTCAATACTTCTGCATTGTAACATACAAAACCAGCGGTGGTGTCCATTATTTTCATACGGGTGATGAAACGTACATACATGGAAGCGAAGTATGAAAGTAAGACACGACCCATTGGCCAGTTTACTACATTAACAAGGTGGTCTACATACCTTGACCCGACTGCTACATCCGCTTTATCGTCGATACATGCTTGTCTTAGTCTTTGAAGATCTTTTGGATTGTGAGAAAAATCACAATCCATTTCAAAGATGTATTCATAACCTTGACTTAAACACCATTTAAACCCATGTATATACGCAGTACCTAAACCACTCTTTTCCATTCTAGATTCGAGGAAAAGATTCTTAAACTCTTGTTGTAACTCTTTAACGCGGTCGCCAGTGCCATCGGGTGAGTTATCATCGACTATTAGAACATCAATTTCAAAATCCAACTGCATAACGGTACGAATTATGTCTTCGACATTCTCAATTTCGTTATACGTTGGTATGATTGCGATGTTTTTCAAAATCATTGTAATAATAAATAATAAAGAGCAATTACGTGTAGTTGCTCTTTATAACGTTTTTGTTATTCGATTAGTTGTTTGCTTTCTGATGATCAGCGAGAAATTTTGCCAGGCCAATATCTGTTAATGGATGGTTTAGCAATCCAAGTATTGAGCTTAATGGACATGTACAAACATCTGCACCAGCTTCAGCCGCCTTTACGATATGTAAAGGATTTCGGATAGAAGCCGCCAATATTTCAGTAGAGAAGCCTTGCAAAGCATAGATATTACTGATTTGTTCGATCAACTCCATTCCGTCCCAGCTCATGTCATCAATCCGTCCAATAAAAGGGGATAAATAGGTAGCTCCTGCTTTTGCAGCAAGTATGGCTTGTCCGGCTGAAAAGACCAAAGTACAATTTGTCTTTATACCATTGGCAGTAAAATAGCTAATCGCTTTTACACCTTCTTTAATCATTGGTACTTTCACAACGATTTTATCGTCTATTTGTGCTAGGTTCTCCCCTTCACGTACCATCCCGTCAAAATCCGTAGAAATCACTTCTGCACTTACGTCTCCTTCAACAAGGTCACAAATTGCTTTATAATGTGCGAGCACATTATCGACACCAGAAATACCTTCTTTGGCCATTAAACTTGGATTGGTGGTTACTCCATCCAAAATGCCCAAGTCCTGAGCTTCTTCAATTTGTTTCAAGTTAGCGGTGTCGACGAAAAATTTCATTTGTTATTATTTTAGGATGCAAAGCAACGATTTTTTTTCAATTGAATTTTGAAAAATACAAGAAATGTGGATGGCTTTTTGAATACTTTTTTATTGAAACTAAAAGTATAAAAAATGGCTGACATCGCACCGCTACAACCTCTTTACCCTTGCTGCATTCCTGCCCTGGGGGAGTTCGGAGGGAGCTGGTCGTGTCAGCCGCCGCAAAAGTAACATTCTTACCGTTTTTGAGTCAAAGATTTGGGTAAATTTATTTTTTAATGCCAAATGTGAACACCGACTGGAATCCTATATTTGAATAATGGATTCGGAACAACTAGAATTTAATAAAAACGAAGATAAACTTCGGCAGATGATCAGCAAGTTAAAGGGTCAACTTGAAGTAATTCACAAGGGTGGCGGCGATAAGTCTGCAGCCAAACAAAAGAGCAAAGGCAAGATGCTCGCTCGTGAAAGAATAAACTATCTAAAAGACGATGATGCCACTTTTCTCGAAATAGGCGCGCATGCTGGCTATGAAATGTACGCGGATCATGGTGGTTGTCCCGCCGGCGGTGTTGTTGGGGGCATAACCAAAGTTCATGGAATACAGTGTGTAGTTGTAGCCAACGACGCTACTGTTAAAGCCGGCGCCTGGTTTCCGATTTCCGGCAAAAAAAACCTGCGTTTTCAAGAAATAGCCCTTGAAAATCGGTTACCGATAATTTACTTGGTCGACAGCGCTGGTGTTTACTTACCACTGCAGGATGAGATATTTCCTGACAAAGACCATTTCGGACGCATATTTAGGAACAATGCGGTTATGAGCAGTAAAGGCATTATACAAATCGCTGCAGTAATGGGTAGTTGCGTTGCTGGCGGTGCCTATTTACCCATTATGTCTGACGAAGCTTTAATAGTCGATAAAACAGGATCTATATTTTTAGCAGGATCCTATTTGGTTAAAGCAGCTATTGGTGAAGACATTGACAATGAAACTCTAGGTGGATCAGAATCACAGACAGAAATATCAGGTGTAATTGACGATAGGTTTCCAAATGACAAAGCCTGTCTTGATCGTATTCGATTTTTGATGGACAAGATTGGGAGTTTTGACAAAGCTGGTTTTAACTTCAACTCCAAAAAGTTCACGACACCAGATCAAAAAAGATTATACGGAATCCTACCTGCTGATCGAGCCAAACCTTACGAATCGCTTGAATTGGTTGAACAATTATTAGACGACGGCAAGTTTGAACAATACAAAAAAGAATTCGGTAAGACTATTCTTTGCGGATTTGGGAGAATAAATGGCTGGGCCGTTGGTATTGTCGCCAATAACAGAAAAATTGTTAAAACTAAAAAAGGCGAGATGCAATTTGGTGGGGTAATTTACAGCGACTCTGCCGACAAAGCCGCTCGATTTATAATGAACTGTAACCAGAAAAAAATCCCATTGGTCTTTTTGCAAGACGTAACGGGTTTCATGGTTGGTTCAAGATCCGAACATGGCGGTATCATAAAAGATGGGGCAAAAATGGTTAATGCAATGAGTAATAGCACTGTCCCCAAATTCACAATTATTATTGGGAATAGCTATGGTGCAGGAAACTATGCAATGTGTGGCAAGGCATATGATCCACGACTTATTGTTGCATGGCCAACCGCAAAAATTGCGGTTATGGGTGGTGAACAAGCAGCGCAGGTCTTACTTCAAATTGAAAAAGCTTCTTTGGAAAAGAAGGGAGAAGAAATTACCAAAGCAGGTGAAAAAGCATTGTTGGACAAGATTATTGATAGATACAACACACAGACTACGCCTGAATATGCTGCATCCAGATTGTGGGTAGATGCTATTATCGACCCAGTTGATACAAGAAGCTGGATTTCGTCTGGAATTGAAATGGCAAATAATGCGCCAATCGAGCCATTTAATGTCGGTGTCTTACAAACCTAAAGCCCAGTAATTGTGGCCGGATTAAACTTTCCACTGGTTTGAAAATTGTAGGAAAACCCAACCGTAAAACTCGGGCTGTATCGCGTTGAACTTGGATAATCGTGCGGGTCAATTTTGGTATATTTTTCCATTTCAAACTTTTCCTCAAGCAGTAAATCTTTCTCAATATATTCATACGGACTAATGTTCATGATAAAAATGAGGGACACATTCCCCAAGTTTCTACCATATCCTATACCTCCAGCCATCTTTTGATTGAACAACCCTATTTTAAACTCTTCCCGGTTGGTAACATCTCCCAAGGGTACGTTAAAAATAAGGCTGTGTTTTTCTTTGATTTTGTACGCCATAAATCCACTTAAGATAAAACTGAGGCCGTTTTCATTTCCATATTCCCCAATAGTACTGTCGTTTTTGATGTAGTATTTTGGTGGACTGCTTGTAAAATAATTGAAGCCAAATCCTATTCCGAAAAATATCCCGTTTTTATAGCCATTCAGCTCTAAATTTAAGTCTGTATTTTCTTCCTTTAAAGAAATGATTTCTCGATTCAGATCAATGGTATCACGCTGCAATAATTCGATTTG
>JBLING010000261.1:0-4225 GCA_047639155.1 bacterium | reverse complement strand
TGGGTTATATATGATCGAATAAAACATTAAGCGCTTGGCTTCTTTTGTTGTAGACGATTTATGAAATTTAATTCCTTGCATTAAAAATAGCAATCCTGCTATAATTGCGATGATCATTGATATCCATCCTGTCAAACCAAGTATGTAGGGTAACACACTCATTGGTATTAACAATGTGATATACCAAATGGTCAAAGCTGTTGATTTTTTATCTTTTCCTGTTTTTGACGGAAGCAGTCTATATCCTGCACGTTTATAATCGTCATCCAATACCCAAGCGATGGCCCAAAAATGTGGGAACTGCCAGATGAATTGAATTGCAAACAATGCCCATCCACCCCAAGACAAGATACCCGTAGCGGCAACCCATCCGAGTAAAGGTGGTATAGCTCCAGGGAAAGCGCCAACAAATACAGCAATCGGGCTTACCCTTTTTAACGGTGTATATAAAAAGGCATAACTCAACAAAGCGATTAGTCCCAACCAACCACTCATTTCATTTAGGAATCTACCCAATATGAATACCCCTGCGACTCCGGTAATTATACAAAATATTGCAGCTTCCGTAATCGACATTCTGTTTGTAGCAACTGGTCGATTGTTGGTCCGTACCATTAATTTGTCGAAATCTTTCTCGATAATTTGATTCAAACCGTTCGAAGAGGCAACAACGAAAAATCCACCAAATATCAGCGCCCAAATGTCTACAAAGTTTGTATTACCATTTGCAGCAATTAAAAATCCAAATACGGCGGACAATACCACTGTGATCGTCAACCTTGTTTTGGCCAACTGATGGTAGTCCTGCAGCTTAGCTGTCAGTGAAAAAGGCAATATGGTCGTTGCAGTTTTACTAGACATATCCCAATCTTTTACGTCTAAATTCTTGTATAGCTAAATATATAAACGACACGAGTGTCAAGCTTCCTAAAGTTACATGCATTAACTGAGCTACTGCTGGAAATTCAAATCGAATATTTAAAATCCCTGTTATGGCTTGTAGCGCAACGAATACCATAAGTAAAATGATCAATTTCCCAGTTTTAGGTCGTTCGCCAAGTTGTTTGTTCTTCACGAACATGATGATCAATACTATGAGCGTCGCTAGTGCTAATATTCTGTGCATGTTAAAAACGTTGCCCAGTAATTCGAAGTTCCCCAAACCAATTTGGACACCTGCGTTTCCTAACCGATCAACAGATTCCCGAACGGTTGTTCCAGTGATCAACTGAGCAGAACTAAACACCAAACCTATAACGGTTAATGTCTTTAATTGCCGAGTTGAATCATCCTCCATTGGCTTAACACGATAATACGCTGTCATAAAGCATGCAATCGCAATAAAGGCCAATACAAAATGAATAGATACAACGCCGCCAAGTAAATCTGTATTCACGACTACTGAACCAAGCCATCCATTGATTATAATGAAAAGTAAGCCCAAAAGTGTGTACGTTGTAATACCCAGGCCTGAATTTCTAAATTGTATAGAGGAAAAAGCTGCAAATAGAGCGAAAATACCCGTTAAGGCACCCCATAAACGGTTGAAGTATTCCGTGTATGTTTTGCGGACATTAAAATCCTCTAACTTGTCGTTAGGGTTATTAATGCGAGCCAACAATAATTCGGCTTTTCCCGTCATCCCTATATCTGCTAATAAACTTGCCAAGTGGCCAATTTTTACTTTTCTTTTTACCAAATATTCTTGTTCATAATTGTCTGGTAGTTGATCGACAGAAGTAGGTGGAATCCAAGTTCCAAAACACTTTGGCCAATCAGGACAACCCATCCCCGCTCCAGTTGTTCTAACCAAACCTCCTATAAAGAAGAGCATGATTATGCCGAAAATCGACAGTGAACAAAACCGGTAATAGAACGATGGCTTGAACAAACTAAGCTTTTCCTAAACCAAACCAATTCTTAACCATTGTAAAGAACATTACATTCTTTTCTTCTGGTTCTTTTTTCGCATCAGCTGCCACAGGGCTAACTGGTGCAACATGTATTTCCTCGGCACCTCCTTCATAAGGAACATTCTGAGGAACAAAATCGGATTCCATATCCGGTAAACTGTAATCGTAAGGCCAACGGTATACGGTTGGAATTTCACCTGGCCAGTTGCCATGTAAATGCTCAACTGGTGAAGTCCACTCAAGTGTATTCGCACCCCAAGGGTTTTGAACTGATTTCTCACCAGCGAAAATGCTAGAGAAGAAATTGTATAAGAATATGATTTGAGCAACACCACCTAAAATAGCTGCAAGTGTGATGAAGATGTTTACATCTAACCACGGTGCAAATTCAGGTAAAATATTGAAGGTGTAATATCTACGCGGTACTCCGGCAAGGCCTTGGAAGTGCATTGGGAAGAAAACCATGTACGCCGACACAAATGTTAACCAAAAGTGAATGTAACCTAATGTCTTATTCATCGTTCGTCCAAACATTCTTGGGAACCAATGGTATATACCTGCCATCATCCCAAATATGGCGGAACTACCCATTACCAAGTGGAAGTGGGCAACAACAAAGTATGTGTCGTGTAATGCAATATCTAAAGCTGCGTTTCCCAAAAACAAACCAGTAAGACCACCGGTAATAAAGAAAGACACCAAACCAATTGCGAACATCATTCCATTCGTAAATCGAATACTACCTTTCCACAACGTGGCCAGATAGTTAAACGTTTTCACGGCGGAGGGGACGGCTATGATCAAAGTCATAATAAGAAAGACCGTTCCTAAGAATGGATTCATCCCTGTAATAAACATATGGTGACCCCAAACCAAAAAGGAAAGCACAGCGATACCGATCAATGAAATAACCATTGCAGTATAACCGAAAATTGGTTTTCGTGAGTTAACGGCTATTACTTCGGACGTGATACCAAGTGCTGGCATGATAATAATGTATACCTCGGGATGCCCTAAGAACCAGAATAAATGTTGGAACAGAATAGGACTACCACCGGATTGCTCCAGTGCTCCAATTCCACCACCAAGGAATATGTCTGACAAATAGAAACTTGTGCCTGCCAGTCGGTCAAACATGAGCAATAGACCTCCACCTAATAAAACAGGGAAAGACAAAAGACCTAAAATCGCAGTCAATAAGAAAGCCCAAATTGTCAACGGCATGCGGTTCATCGACATACCTTTTGTTCTCATATTCAGCACCGTTGTGATATAGTTTATACCACCCAAGAGCGCGGAGACAATAAAGAGTATTATGGCAATTAACCAAAGCGTCATACCCAATCCCGAACCAGGCATTGCTTTCGCCAATGCACTTAAAGGAGGATAAACAGTCCATCCACCAGAAGCAGGGCCAGTAGTAACGAACATACTGCTCATTAATACAACACTGGATAGGAAGAAGAACCAGTAGGACAACATATTCATAAATGGCGACGCCATATCACGTGCACCTACTTGTAACGGGATTAATAAGTTGGAGAATGTCCCACTCAAACCTGCAGTTAGTACGTAGAATACCATGATGGTTCCGTGAATAGTCACTAAGCCCATATAGAATCCTGAATCAAGTCGGCCTTCTGGAGCCCATTGGTCTCCAAAGATCCAGTTTAATATTGGGAAACTACTGTCTGGCCAAGCCAACTGTAATCGAAACAATATGGACATGGCCACACCCATAACACCCATAATAATTCCCGTAATTAGGAATTGTTTGGATATCATTTTGTGATCCATACTGAAAACGTACTTCGAAATAAAAGTCTCTTTGTGATGTCCGTGATCGTTACTCATTTTCGTATCGTTCTATTAAATATTTTTATTGAATTAGTGCATGGCTACTTCGCCACTATTATCTGTTGGTTCTGCGATTGGTTCTTCAAAAGCTGGTGCTTCCTCTTGCACAAATGTTGCTTTTTGATCAGCCATCCATTTGTCGTATTCTGCTTGCGTTTCAACAATGATCTTTATCTTCATGTTGAAGTGAGAGTTACCACAGATCTTATTACAAATTACATGGTAGTCAAACGCTTCATTGTTTAAATCAAGTCGACGTTGTTTGGTCGTCGTGATTGGCTTAAATGTAAACTGAGTAGGAATACCAGGGACAACATTCATTTGTGCTCTGAATTCTTTCATTAGCGCACTGTGAATAACGTCTCTTGATCGAAGTTTAAAGGTTACTGTGCTGTCAACGACCAGGTGAATCTCATCACCAATAATGTCATCATTTGCAGCTGCAGTGTATAATG
>JBLING010000260.1:0-4230 GCA_047639155.1 bacterium | reverse complement strand
ATTACAATCGATTAGCCAACAGTCTAACATCAACGACTTTAACAAAATCATTACTCAAATATGCGTACTAGCATTTTCTTTCTTTTTCTCGGATTACTGGCTTGTCGTGAGGTTGAGGAGCCAGTAGACATTGGCTTCGATTATTTCCCACTTGGTGTTGGCTCTGAATGGGTATATCAGGTGGACTCCATCAACCACTATGATTTTTCAGAGACATCAGACACTAATGCATACTTACGCAAGGAAGTTATCGTGGAAGAAGCAGATGTCAATAGTGAGGAACGCAGATATTATGTGGACGTTTTAACCAAAACTGATTCAACAGACTGGGTTTACACATCTACATTTTTAACGTATAAGAATGACATTCGAGCTGTTCGTTCAATAAACAATAAAGCTGTTATGCACCTTCTATTTCCCGTAAAAAATCGGGTGTTTTGGGATGCAAATCAATTGAATAGTGAAGGAGAAGACAGGTTTCGGTATATCGATACTGAGAAGCACCGTTCGATGATGCAAGATTCCTTTCCAAACAATGTGTTTGTACAACAGGCGTTTGATACGACAATCATTGACGAAGATATTCGATGGGAATTGTACGCTGATGGAGTAGGACTGGTTGAAAAACAAGTTGTCGCTGCAGACAAACAATTTAGTAAACGCAAGGGTTACGAAATCAGATGGAAATTATTATCACATACCCTAAAGCCATAAAGTGAAGATATATTTAGGATTACTCTTGGCTTGCCTGTCGTTGAACAGTTCCGCCAAAACAAACTACCATTTTTTCGTTCAGTTTCACGACAAAGGACTGAATTACGTCGATATCAATAAACCTCAACTGTTTCTGTCTGAAAGAGCGCTTGAAAGACGACAAAGACTCAACATCCCCATAGATTCTTTTGATCTGCCGGTTACCAAAGCTTACATCAGTAATATTATTACCCCTTCAATCAAGGTTAGGTACGTTTCGAAATGGCTGAACGGTGCAGTAATCACTACAGAATCCATGGATTCTGCATGGAGACTTAAAATTAAGTTTTTTGTGGATGACGTTGTATACCTTGGAAAGAGTACCGTAAAGT
Source organism: bacterium (assembly GCA_047639155.1). Lineage (GTDB taxonomy): Bacteria > Bacteroidota > Bacteroidia > NS11-12g > UBA9320 > UBA987. Next base: position 3,145 of record JBLING010000260.1, on the reverse strand, counting down.
CAAATAAATCGGGGCGTCAAGAAACATTTTCTCCCGACGATGAAGCTTTTAAAAAGCAATATGGTGATGGTTATAGACAACTCGAAATGCTTGAAGGAACTACACTTCACTGCAATGGATTTCGGGGCGAAGGAATGTGGATAGCCGTGTTTGATGCTGGATTTAGGAAGGTCAATGAGTTGAGCTTGTTTAAATCCATGTTTGAAAACGATCAAATTATTCTGACTATGGATTTAGTTGATTTAGAAGATAATGTATACGATGATGACGATCATGGTTTACATGTTTTGGGTTGTTTGGCTGCCAATAAACCGTCGACCATGATAGGGGCAGCTCCCAATGCCAACTACGTATTGATTAGAACGGAGTCTAATGACTATGAAACGTGGTTAGAAGAACTCAATTGGGTTAGGGCTGCTGAAATCGCTGATTCAATGGGAGTTGATGTAATTAACTCTTCTTTAGGTTACAATACTTTCGATGAAGCGCGCTTGAACCACACACATGAAGACCTTGATGGCAAAACAACGTATATCAGTCGCGGGGCGGCACATGCGGCTACGCGAGGCATGTTGGTCGTAAATTCTGCTGGAAATGATGGCAATAAGTCGTGGGGGAAACTGGATTTTCCCGCAGATGTAGAAGACATTTTGGTTGTTGGAGCAGTGGATCACGAACTCGCGGTACCGGCTTTTAGCTCTCCAGGCCCAACTGCAGATTACAGAATTAAACCAGACGTAGCTGCGCTCGGTAAACAAACCTTTGTGGCTACCACATATGGCATTGGAACAGGGTATGGAACGTCGTACTCTTCTCCTATCATAGCAGGTTTAGCAGCGTGTTTATGGCAGGCCAATAAAGACCTCAATCCGATACAACTAAAACAAATCATAAAACTATCAGGGCACCTTTTTCACAATCCAGATAATGTGATGGGATACGGGGTACCTGATTTTAATTTGGCCTTACAACTGACAGGCAATCACCCAACATTTGATTACAAGACAGCACAGGTTATCGACTTTAACAAAACAATTTACAACCAAGAAGAAAGCATAAATCTATTTGCTCCTGGATATTCAATAGGATATTGCGATGTAACACAACGAAAGCGCTTTTTGTTTATACAGTATTTTAAAACGAGAGCCAGTTATCAGACTAAATTAAACACACTTGGCTTTGGTCGGCTAAATATATTGTTGTACAATATCCCAACTGAAAAAAACATTACACTCTCGTTTTACGCTAAAAATGTAGAAGAGAAAATCCAAACGATCAAACAATTAAACGGGACAATTGAATAGCCTTAGTCAATAATTATTTTGTGCCACAACGTATTGTCTTCCACCAGTATCTGTAGCCAATAAAACCCTGATTTATAATCGCTTATATCAATTTTGATTGTTGAGTATTCACTATTTGCTGTAGTCGATACATGTTTACCAGCAGCATCATAAATACCGATACTTGAAATTAACTTATCAAGACCTTGAATTGAAATTTCATCACTTGCAGGATTCGGGAACACTTTAATCGAGAACATCTGTAGGTCGGACACTGAACTATGAAAATCTACCACAAACGAGCCCAAAATGGTATCGTTGCTTGTCACCTGATCATTTCCGAGACGTGAAATCAACAGCATCTGATATATACCAGGTAGGGTTGGTTCGAATGTGCTATCGAAGCTTACAACCAACGTTTGGCCAGAATCTAATGTGGTGTTCTTATTGGAGTTGTATCTGTTTGCACCGTCAAACGAAATAAGGAAAGAGACACTAAACTCGATGCTTTGCGCACTGTCCCCTAAATTCTTAAAGCGGCCTTTTGGAGCGTATGTTCTATTCGCAAAAACGAGTGAGTCAATTTCAGGGTAAACGAATGCAATAGGAGCAACGTCATTTTGTAAAGACACGAAGAAGTCCTGCTCTAAGCTGTTGTCAGTAGTTATTTCATCATCAACATTTTGAATTTCGACTGTCATCTTATAACCCCCAGTGGTTGTAGGAATAAACCTTATGGGAGTAATAGAAAGAAAAGTTTCTGACAAAAACGAATTTATTGAGTCATAGATCGTATGTACTTCTGTGCCACCTTTTTTAATTTTCACAGTATAGTAGACAGGGTTGCTAATGTCTTTTAGTCCAGTATTCGCTAAAGAGAAGGACGGGAATACCGTGTCTCTGTTTAATTGGTATACTTGGTTTTGTGTTGGAGATTTTATTTCAATTAATGAAATAGAATTGTTCACTGAAGCATTAAAGTTGGTTCTTAACGTATCATTGGCTTGTTCACCATCTATGGCTAATCTAATAAAGCAAGTTGCGCTATAAGCGTCTTTTATATTGTAAAAAACGAAGGGGGAGAAGGTTACATGCCTGCTTGCATCAACTGCCAACGCGTTAGCCAATGTAGTCGAGTCATAGTAAACTACTGAACCAGTGGAATTAGAAATGCTGTAAAACAGTTGTGCGGTAGCCGGAATTGTTCCGTTGCCAGTATTTAAGACATTTACCTTTGGTGATATGGTGTCACCCAGAAGATATAAAGAATCCTTCACTGGGTCAATCATTGCGGTTAATGCTAAGTCAGTTCTAGTTTTAATGAAAAACTTAGTTCTTACCTTATCATTGGTTGTATCCTGATCGCCTGCTATCCAAGTCTTCGCATCAAAGAATAACGTTTGTGCCTCATTGGGTGCTTTAAACTCTTCAAACAGAGCTTGTAACGTGCTTAATTTGTCCAATGAGTGAATTACAGTGTCTCTGTATATTACATTGCCTGACTCCTGACTAATGGCTGCGGTGACTTCAATAGAATCTTGATCACCCCAACCAAAATTTCTAAAGTTTAGGTAAGGTCTAAAAACTTGATTTCTTTCATATATCGTACTGTCTCTTGGTCGGATTACTGATAAAATACCAAGGTCATTGCTTCGAATTACGTTGACAGTAACGCGTGCAGTATCGTTGACCGGGAAGCTATCTATTGCATTCCAGCAAAACACCTCGAATATTACATCTCCTGCAAATGGTATGGTTACAGAGTCAAATGACAGAATCTGGCTTCCACCTCCTACCAGGTCAATTGTGATTGTTTGTGATTTTGCAATCATTGTATCCCGTCTGATTCGAGAAGTTACTTT
>JBLING010000259.1:0-4235 GCA_047639155.1 bacterium | reverse complement strand
GCTCCTATCCCAATTGAACCTTCCAGTTAAGTTTTTTGACTTCAAATTTGACCAAATAAATTCGGTAACATCAAGTTCTAAATCCGCGTCAAAGTTGAAATCTAGCGTGACCAGCGCCGTGGTGTCCGGAGTTGCAGTCGAGTCACTAAGAAAACCCAAGTTGATTTTGGCGCTTTTCAGTTCACCAATTACGAGCAATCTGTTTTGGTTTGCTAAATAAGATTGCCAGTGTCCGATTTTACCTTTAAAATCAACATCATTGCTCCACAAACCACCTTTAATTTCAACACGCGTAAGGTTGTCGCCATCTACCCTTGATTTGGCAAATAAGTTTGAAACAAATGACTGGTCTTCCGTGGCGAATGAAGCATCCCGTATTTCAACGTCGCCTTGTATGGTGGATTTTGAATAGTCGGGTGATTCTAGTGAATCGCTATACGGGAGATTGCCTTTCAGGTTGAAAAGGGATTTCCCTATAAGCGTTGCAGATTCGTCTGTCGATAACAACCCTTTTACATCATTAAAATCAATTAGGCCTTTCATCTCAAAAGTGAAATCCGGTTTCATTAAGTCCTTGATGGACAATGTGCCAGACATACTTGATTTTTTCATGTTAAGCTCAGAAACATCAATTGCCAAATCCAGTTTCTTCGAATAGGGATTCAATAGTGTACCTGTAAGGTTAATTTTTTGGCAGTTTAGTCCGAGGGATTTTGAAGATACCGAAGCGTTGGAAAAACCGAATGCTATATTGATATCTGGCCAAGTGTCTTCGGTAAACCGGCCGTTCAATGTTCCGTTGACGTCGATTTGTCCTGTGCTTTTTAAGTCACGTAACGTATAGGCCACGTCATTTGGTAAGATGGACAATACGCTTTGTACGTTTATGTTGTTTCCAGAAAATGTAAGGTCTAGGTCGGGTTCGCTGCCAACGATAAGCACGTCGCCTTTCACATCGAGCAACAAGTTATCCATGCCTATTTGTCCTTTTTCGATGTGGTATGCGTTTAGTTTTTGATCGATATCAAGGGCTAAGTCTGCTTTAATTCTTTTGCCAATAACGTAGTCAACACCGCCAAGCGTAAGGTGATCGAACAAACCGTCGCCTTTGGTTTTGAGTTGGAATTTATCGTTTTTAAATTTTCCTGAGAAAACCAGTTTATCGGTTTCGAAGTTTAGACTTTGATCCTGGCTATAGTCGACATAAATCACCCTGAAGTGCGTCATTAACACATGTTTCAAGTCGATATCTAAGGAGGTTTGATTTGCACTCGTATCTGGTTTAAATATATCGTAATTGGTTTCTCCGCTGGAATTGGTAAATAATCTAACGGCGCCCCCAGTGAGTTCAATTTTATCGATTTCATTATTTTCGCTCAGAAGGTTTAACGGGTTAAACTTCACGACAACACGTCGCGCTTGTAATAAATATTGATTGTAATGTGGTGAGGATTCTTCAATCCGAACGTTGGTTAGTTCTAAACTAAGGTTTGGGAATGTCCGTAGGCCATTTAAGTTAACTGCGGTTACGGTGGCTTTTACATTTAGTTGGTCATTTAGTTCTGAAATGAGAACGTTGCGTAGCAATTTACCCCCAAGGTAGTATGAGGTTAGAATTACTGGAGTGATGTAGAGCAACCACCACAGTAACTTATGGAGATATTTTATACGTTTTTTCAGTACGCTGATATGTTAAAATGGTAACAAACAAAGATGCTACATTGGTAGGTTTGTTTAGTCAAAACGAATAAACATGGGTCGGTGGTGTGTCTACAATTTGTGGCAATGAATTTTTTTTAAAAAAAGTGCGGAAATAAGATTCGTGTAACATTATATTTGCAGCCCTTTAAGGAGAGGGCGATTAGCTCAGTTGGTTTAGAGCATCTGCCTTACAAGCAGAGGGTCGTAGGTTCGAATCCTACATCGCCCACATCAAAGCCTTCCGTCGACAGACGGGAGGCTTTTTTTATGGCGACGTGCGAAGCTCGCTTCAGCACGTAAGCCATAAAAAAAGAAGTTCGTGCGCAGCACGAAGGCTTTGTATGTGTTAGCCACCCCAACTGGATCACCGACCGCAGGGAGGTAATCCGTGCGAAGCTCGCTTCAGCACGTAAGCCATAAAAAAAGAAGTTCGTGCGCAGCACGAAGGCTTTGTATGTGTTAGCCACCTCAACTGGATCACCGACCGCAGGGAGGTAATCCATTGGGAAGTTTAAGCTGAAGAATAAGTTTAATAGGCGTAGCACGAAGGCTTTTGATCTGCAATCCTACATCGCCCACCTTGATTATCAATCACTTAGAAGCCTTCTCAAACGAGAGGGCTTTTTTATTTGCATACAATTTGCATACAACCGACGTGTTTAAATGAAGATGTAGTTAGGTGATATATAATCTTTTGTATTGATTAATCAAGTTCTGGCACTGTTTTATTAATACTGTCATATTCCCTAATCACTTTTTAGCACTTTTTTATTCATGCGGCTGCCCTACTTTGCACTAATGTATTGAAGGGGTTGAGACGTGCCAAACATGTTGAATGGGCTATTAAAAAGAAATCAGGAAGCTCGATATAAGGCTGCTTACATCTCAAGAAGATTTACTAATCCTTGAGTTCCCAGATTTTAATACTTTTTAAGCTCGTTCCTCCTGAATAAATTAGGTCGTACTCATTGTTTTTCATAAGTAACAGTTCGGGATACAAGTCTGTCATACCTCGAATCGAACTTGTAACAATATAATCGTTGGGATGCTCAGTTGAGCTACTTATAAACTTTTGCACCCGGTCGTCACAAAAAAAGTCTGGTACCATGAAAAAATGAAAAACTGGTACAGGAATGTACGACGATGTAGATAGATCTTGCTCAAAATATAAGTATGATAAATAGGGGTCATCTACAAAAATGGTAGAACCGTCAGGAACATGCTTCAGAATGGTTTCTTTTATTACTTGCTCCGGAGCAGATATTTTCAGTCTTGGACCATCTGTATTTAGATGATTGAAATTGTAACCAATAAGTATAATCAAAAAAGGCATTACTATGTATCCAAGTTTTGGTTTAATATAAATAATTGAATCAAACAATGCCTGAACGCCAATGAAACTAAGAATACAGAAGGAAAAAACAATCTGTAAAAAGTAATGACCAAAAGCGTTTCCAGTAAGACTGATTACAATAAACTCCAATATGAATTGCGTATAAAAAATAATGACAACTTTTCTCAACAACTTTTTTCTGGACCAAAATCCTGCGATTCCAAGTAATGGTAATAATGGAAACGCTATGCCGAAATCAGAAAAGATTGCAAAGTACTTTGCCAGTCCAATTTGAAGTTTTTCAAGGAGACCTAGTCCAGTAAAATCGGCATATTGAAAACTATATACCAGATATCTGTAAAAATCTAAATAACCATTAATTGCAGCAAGGTAAAGTGCAAATGGGAGTAGAGCAATAAATACACCTAGTGTATAATAGAACAATGATTTATATTTCTTTTTGAAAAGTAACGCAACTATCCAAGGAATCGAAGAGACGAGAAAAGGTTCTTTCGACAACACAGCGAGTACACCAAAAATGCCAGCAAATATTACAAGTGTTGGCCTCTTCGTCTCCAAGAATTTGATGTGAAAAAGAACAGAGATGACTAGAAATATTGCACCATATTCTTCTGAATTACCACCATATCCATACAAATTATAATTGTAGAAAATCATAGCAAAGGATATGAGCATGCTCAATAAAACAATGGGGTTTCGAATCAGATTTCGCGCAATGTACCATAGTGCAAAAACACATATTAATCCGAGTATGAACTCAGACAGACGGAATGGTAAATAAAGATTTAGCCAATTAATGACATATACAAATGGGGGTTTACTAACCCAGATATCCTTATATAGCGCACTGCCTTTATCGAGTTGATTTGCAACAACTTTATAAATACTTTGATCAAAACCGTGCTTTGCAAAACCCTTTATGAAGAAAAACTTCCTAAAAAAGAGGGATATCGCACATAAAGCAAGGAACAGAACTATACCCAACTTTATAGGCATTATAGGAAATTGGTTCTGTCGCATTAATTTGGTTAGCGTTCAAAAGTATAAGATTTTTCTTTCAATAAAGAAACCAAAAACTTAATTGTTAAAGAGGTAGGGCCTTTATGATGATCTATTATACAATTCAAACTATTAGCTAATTAAATCCCATTTATTTCCAGCACATCGGGGTTGTCGTTTT
>JBLING010000258.1:0-4236 GCA_047639155.1 bacterium | reverse complement strand
GGTGACATAACAACAATAGTCTTAGGTTTTATACGATCAGACACCTTGCTTAAATAAGCTGCACGAGTCTCAGCCACCATATCGTGATGAGGTATAACAATACCTATTGGTCCAGACGCACCATTCTGTGGATACAGTAAAAAACCAGTAACAAATAGGAATACAAGTAATACTAGAGCTATTAATCTCATCTCTTTAGTAAGCCACCCCATTCAGTAGCAACGAAACCTATTCGCTCATAAGAAGGGATTGTTTGAGGCTCAATTTCAATTTCTTCGTCAATACCTTCAAAGTCTACAAATGCTCTTATCAGAGTATCTGGCTCTGGACTGATGGTTAGCTTAGCGAGATTTTCCATTCCAATTGTACCTATCCAAGAAAATCTTGTGTACGGTTTGCTTGGCATATGTGGCTCCCAGAATTCAACAAAGTCAGATATTTCTTTTTTGTTAAAGCCCATCGTTTGTAAGTGCTCTTCCATTAGTACGATAGCGTATTGAGTAGGAACAACAAAACCTTCTGTAAGTTCTGGATATTCACCATTACCATAACCATCCCAGAAGAGGGATTCGAATTCTGCACCATTCACACTAAGCACTCCGTTTGGATTTGCTGTCACATCCCAACCAGAACCGTATTCTGGCTCTGAAACTGTCACAAGTGCATCTAACTCAACTCTGACATCAGTTGTCTCTTCAGGATATAGATAAACAACTGGCTTCGCACACTCCGCTTGTGGACCATATTTTGTATGAGTTAACACGTGCTGAAAGCCAAACTCATCAACATAAATAATCACACCACCCTCATCAATAAAGTCACTTTTCGTAATTTGACCCGTTTCAGTTTTCTTCGTTGCAGTGTTGTATTCGTAGTAATTTCTAGTGTCTCCCTCAGTAAACAATCTAGTGATCACATACTGATTAGGATCAGTAACTTTGTAAACTGGTTCTTGATTAATAGTGTAACCAGCTAAGAGCAAGCCTTCTTCTGGAATTTTAGTACTCATTGTCTCAGGACCGCCGCCTCCACAACTACTCAGCCCATCTGTTCTGTACGGACTTTCGTTATTTGTTCCGTCTAGCCAGCCAATTTTAGGAACTCTGTCATCCCAGATAAAGTTTGGTTTGTAATGGAGTGAAAGCATTAAGCCACCTGCCAAACGAACAGCGTAGTCAAGATCTTTTGTATTTCCCTCGCCAATATTCCGCAGTCCACGAAAAGCTGGACCATATTCAGTTTCAGCAAAAAATTCTGTGACTTGACCGCTTTCTTGCTCAGTAAGGTTGTAATATGTGTCTGCAAAAAATGATGGTCCACTTTGTAACATCCGACCGCTACCCAATCGGGCAGAAAAATCAACATTACTGATCACGATCTTCTCTGGAATTTGATGGGCGTCGAGTGTGAAATCTTCATCGATCCTTACTTTATTTGATAAAGCGAAACCAAAATAATCTCCAGTTAGATTATTAGTTGACTGTGCCCTGAGGAATGTATAGGAGTCAGTATTATTCTCAATAAAATAAAGCATCGAGTTTGTACAACCCATTTCACAATATGGTACGAACGTTACATAAAGAGGTTTATCATTTACAGTTCCAACTTGGTAATACTGAAATTTTTTATCTTTGAGCTGATATTCTTCTGCTACTGAAAAGAGTTGCAGGTCACCTACTGCGGTCGGATGTTCTTGCCAGACAACACCATCTTGAGACACTAGTTTTTTATAGTAGCTATCATATTTAGCAGGATCATTGCTAAGGGTATGTACAAAGACCTTTTCACCAGATTCAGGTTTTAACTCCTCTTCATCGCTCTCTATATCAAAATTAAGTACTTGATCAGGCTCATTTTCTTCAACACCTACTGGGATTTGGATATTTATCTCCTTCTCTACAGTGGTGGTTTGGACGTAGATATACGCCGCAGCTAGAATTAAACACCCCAAAACGACACTTCCAGCTATTAAGTAAGTTGTTTTATGAGATTCTTGCACACCTGTCTCGACTGCTTCCTCCAGCGGTGTTTCAATATTTGAATTTTCTTCTTCTGTGAAGTTATTTTGATCCTGATCCATAAAATATAATGTTAACTTTGTAAATAATACCATCTACGAGGCTTAGATATACATAATTACGCAAAATTTATTTCGAACTTTTTATATGCAGAATGAGGACCTCTTCGTGGTCTACAAGAAGCTCGTCCAAAATAAATTTTTGGCTGTCTTCATTCCAATAATTGGCTACGTAGTCTTTGTCATATGGGACATAGCATAACGAAAATACTCGATACAATATTTAGTCAGCGCAATACCTGATCGCTTTGGAACTACCTCGTTTACATTAACATTGCTTTTGAGTGCAGTTCAAGAAAGCTATACTTACATGACCAGTATATCTTTTGGATATATTCTTCCTCTGGTCAAATCTATCTCAAAACTCTTCGAGTCCTGACAAAACAGTCCCCCGGACTGTCTCTGTCGGGTAATCCTAAAGCAAAAACACTACCAAAGGAGTGTTTTATACTAAGGGCTGGCGGTATAGTACGATGTTCAAACTATTTTGCAAACAAAAACCCCGAACCATTGCTGATTCGGGGGTGTCTTCTTATTTCTACTCATGCTATCGCCTTCGGACACATCTGGGCTATAGTTAACTGCATGAGGGGAGTCCTACGATGGCGCACGTTACGCCATACCGCGCCGCTACCACACGTTTACTCAGCTAATATAATATTAGCACATATAAAGACTGTGTTGGCTGTATGGGACGACTTTAGAACTTCTTTTACTACTTGAGATATTCGCTTCCTAAAATTTGAAGTGTATCTTTGTGTGTCCTGAATTTGCCCTCATCTTTTGTTAAACCCAATGCTGAAATAATCATAGTATCTTCATTTTGAGAATTTACACGATAGAATTTCCTATCAAAATCTAACTGGCAACCGGAACCTTCAGTGTACAACATGCACCTAAACGCTGGGATTGGAATTAGTGGAATTTTTTCATACTCAAATTTAGTTTGAGTATGAATGAGTTCACTTTCTAAGAAATACTCTATTACTTGACTATATATCCACAATCCTTCTTTTGAATGTCGCTTCAGATACCATTCATCTTCATCAAACGGTTGTACTTTAATTTCCAAAGTCTTCCCTTCGGGTGTCTTTGGAACTATGTACCAACAGCTTGAGTTTTCCTTTGCCAAATAATTATCCTTTATAAAACTAGGTTGAACTTTTACACAATCATCTTCACTAAGCAACATGTGCGCCCAAGACGATTTTTCTAATTTTTCATCTGTAAACGGACCCCCTTCATGATTCGCGTAAATTGCAGACACTTGGTACCCGTTAGCGATAATTCCATAAGTAGCTGGCATATACCTTTCTTCAATAGAAACAGAAACATCTTCCAAGTTAATGTTCAGAGGCTCGGATTCTTTTTCCTTTGATATTTTTGCATTTAGTTCACTTATTATTTCTTGTTGTTCAGAATACATTTGATAATATTGTAAATAAGCAAAAAGCAAAAAAGTAGCAGTGACTGCTGGTATAAACATAAGAATCTTAGGGGCAGTTCCATACTTAATATCTGTCGGAAGAACAAAGAAAACCAGAACGATAGTCAATATTGTAACTAATTCAGCGTGGGGAGCGAAAAAAAGCAATGTGTTTACTACAGGTATAAATTGAGGTATCAGCAATACGACAATGAGTAAAAACAATTTGAAACTAAAGGTATTTTTCATTATTAAAGTATACCAAAATTCTAAAGTCCCTGGCGGGTATAAAAATTACATTGATAAATATAGCTTAATTGTATTACTGGTTGTATGGGACAATGTTAGAACTTTTATCAGTCTTTAATCTTTAGTCCAAATATTGATGACAAGTATATAGCCTGTCCAGTATCAACAAAAACCTCTTTTATCCCATCCTTATCAATAATTATATTCTCAATGTTTGAACCGCCCAACTCAACATTCTCTAACTGCGATTGAGAAAAATTAACACCGCTCAGATTGCATTTATTAAAAATGACTTTCTTTAATCCAGCACCTATAAAATCCACTCCTGTCATATCACAAGAATCAAAAAGTACATTCTTCAATTTCGCAAAACGTAAATTCGCATCATTGAGTTTTGAAGAAAAAAAAGCACTATCGAACACTCGTGCTTGTGCGAGCTGTATTCCCTGCATTCGACACCCTTTCACCTCCAGTCTTGTAAAGT
>JBLING010000257.1:0-4264 GCA_047639155.1 bacterium | reverse complement strand
CTGCTGTCTGATTCAGTTGTTGTTGCAATTCAAGATGAAATGGCGCACATATATTATGTAGATCTACAGACCGGTAAGATTTTGGACCAATTTGACTTTGGCAAGAATGCTGATTTCGAAGGGGTCGCAGCCCATAACCAATATTTTTACGTTTTAAGAAGTGACGGGACTATTTTTAAAGTAAGTCAAACATCTGTAACAGAGCAATTCAAATTTAAACACAACAAACACTTTGATTTTGAAGGTATGTGCTTAGATGAATCAAAAAATCGTTTGCTCGTTGCATGCAAGGAGCATGGAGACAAAGACAAAAGAGACCACATTTTTATCTATTCTTTTTTACTTGATTCCGGTACCTATGATAAAAAGCCTTCGTTTAAAATTAAACTAGAAAAAGTACATAAGAATTTCAAGCCCTCGGGGATCGCAATTCACCCAAATGGAAACATATATGTAATAAGTTCGTTTTCAAAAACGCTGCTTGTACTCTCCCCAAATGGGGATATATTGAATCACGAGCAACTCAATGAATATATCATTCACCAGCCTGAAGGCATTACATTTAATTCAAATGGCGATCTTTACGTGTCAAATGAAAGAACAGAAACGTCTGCGAATATTTTAAAGTTTAACAACACACAACGTAGTAAATGATTTTCACTCAAGAAAAAACCAATGAATTTTGAACTAATTGAAGCTACTAGAATATTCGTAAAACAGAAATACGATGCGAGTTCGGACCAACCGTTGTTTTATCACAATTGGCAGCACACGCAAGATGTGTGTGACTCAGTTCAGGCTATAGCCGACAATACGGCTGGGCTGTCTTCCTTCAATAAGGAACTATTAACCCTTGCCGCACTTTTTCACGATGTAGCCTATACGATTGGCAGTACTGATCACGAGAAGAAAGGCGCAGAAATAGCAACTCAATACTTAAGTAATCACAGCTACGATTCCGCTAAAATATCGGAGGTCGCTCGGCTTATTTTAGCGACTCAAATGGGACATATTCCCGCTGACAATCTGGAAGAAATGATACGAGATGCTGATATGTCTCACTTCGTTAATCCAGATTACCTTTCCACCACCTATAGAAGTCTATATCGTGAAGTTAAAGCCCTCTGTAATCCTAAATTAACGCAAGATGAATGGGCAAGCATGTGCAGTTTATTTTTGCATGAACATAAATATCACTCAACCTATGCTAAGGAGCATTATACCCCACTTAAAATGGAAAATTTGAATAAAATTGACGACGCAATAAAGAGTCCTACCGATGATTCCTTACTTTTTGAAGAACAATCAACAAAAAAGAAATCATCCCTCAAAAAAGACAAAAAAAAGAAAACCAAATCGGATCGACCCGAAAAAGGCGTTGAGACCATGTTTCGCGTCGCCCTGAGGAACCACATGAATTTGAGCCGAATTGCAGACAACAAGGCAAATACATTGATCGGTGTTAACGGTATCATTATTTCTATAGTTCTTTCAACTTTGTTCCCCAAAATGGACAGCAATCCATTTCTTGTCTATCCTGGATTGTTTCTACTCATTGTAAGTATTCTGACCATCATACTTGCGATATTTTCAACCATTCCTAAAACAACACATGGCATTATAACCAGGAAAGAAGTAGAAGATAAAAAGGGGAATCTCATTTTCTTCGGCAATTTCCATAAAATGTCTCTTGAAGATTATGAATGGGGTATTGATGAGCTTATGAAAGACAAAGATTATTTGTACAAAAGCTTAACACGAGATTTGTACTTTTTAGGAAAAGTCCTTAACCGGAAATACACGTTACTGCGATGGAGCTATAGCATTTTTGTGGTTGGACTTGTTGTCGCCATAGCTTTATTCGTGCTCAGCACACAGGCCATTACTGCTTAACTTTATAATTAATATACACCCCATGAAACCGTATCTAGACCATTCTTTAAAACAGTTACTGTTGGTACTTTCAATTTTTGTGTTTGGATGTTCAAGTACAAAAGTGTACTACGGTACTGACGATAAAAACTGGAAAGAGTCTGCACCTGAAATTGAAAACAAACTGAGTTATAGCCTATACTTAATCGGTGACGCAGGCGATGACACGATAAAGTCTGAAACTGTCTTAAATTACGTATCGGCACAGTTAAAAGCCTCCGACAGCAGTAAAGCTGGAATCGTATTCCTTGGTGATAATATATACCCTGTAGGTCTCCATAAAAAACACAGTAAATATAGGGCGGAAGATGAAGTTAGACTTAACGCGCAACTGGACGCTGTTAAGGATTTTAACGGTAAAATCGTTTTCGTTCCTGGAAATCATGATTGGAAACAAGGAAAAGAAAACGGCATTAAGTTTATTAAAAGACAGGAAAAGTATATTAAAGAATATTTGGACAAAGACGATGTCTTTCTTCCAGAAAACGGTTGTCCTGGCCCTACAGAAGTGGAATTAGCACCGGGTCTGTTAATGCTTGTTATTGATACCCAATGGTGGTTGCACCAATTCGAAAAATCGAGCGGGGAAAAAGATGATTGCGATGTAAGAAGCTCAGAGGAATTGACAACGACATTCAATCATATGTTGAAAAAATACCGTGATCAAAACGTAATTGTAGTCGGGCACCACCCTTTTTATAGTAATGGAAATCATGGCGGTAACTTTGAATTAAAAGACCATATTTTCCCATTTACAGCTTCAAAGCACAAAAAGGCTTATGTACCGTTGCCCGTTGTTGGCAGCATTTATCCAACGATTAGAAAGTTTATTGGTCTACAGCAAGATCTAAACAGTCCTACGTATAGAAGTATGATTAAGGAGTTAGGAGGTGTAATGAACGGGTTTGACAATATTATTTACGTCGCTGGGCACGAGCATAACTTACAGTATGTCCATAACCAAAGCATACATCAAGTAGTCAGCGGTAGTGGGAGTAAAGTAACCCATCTTAAGTTTAACAAAGACATTGACTTTGGAGCTGAAGAAAAAGGTTATTCTAAGATTTCCTATTATGAAAACGGTGAAATATGGCTCGAGTTCATGGTGATAGATGGAACAGCACAGAAAGAAAGAATCGCATTTAGAAAATTACTCTATACAAAACTGGCCGTTCATAACAATGTACAACATGATGTCGTCCAGACCTCTTACGCAGGCATGTTTAAAACGGTTTACCCCGACAGTTTGAAATCCGCAACTGGTTTTAAAACCAAGATCTTAGGGGAACTGAATAGAGATTTATGGACTGCTCCAGTTGAAGCTCCCTATTTGGATATCCATTTTGAAAAGGGGGGATTGACACCGATCAAAAAAGGAGGTGGAATGCAAACTTTGTCACTAAGAATGTTGGGTGGAGACGGCAATCAGTATACGCTGAGAGGAATCAAAAAAAGCCCTGAGTTCATCATTGCTAAAAGTCTTAGAGGAACACTTGCACAAGACATCATTTATGATGGTTTTGCAGCGTCTCATCCTTACGCTGGCGTGGTTACACCTTACTTATCAAAAGCAATCAACATATATTCTTCGAATTCCAAACTGGTATATGTGCCCAAAGATTCCATTCTCGGGGATTATTTAGAGGAGTTCGGTGGCATGTTCTGTTTACTTGAACAAAGGCCCGATGACGACGTTTCTGATCAGGCCATTTTTGGAAATAGTGAAAATGTGATGAGTGTGTCTAAAATGCTCGAAGCAGTACATTCGAAAAGGAGTCACAAGATTGATAAAGACTTTGCTGTACGATCGCGCATATTCGATATGCTCATAGGTGATTTTGACCGACACGATGATCAATGGAGATGGTCGAAAATCAAAAAGAATGATTTTGTTCTCTATCGCCCAATACCTCGAGACCGAGATCAAGCTTTTTTTAAGATCGATGGACTCGCCATGAATATGTCGAGTTGGAAATGGTTTTTACGCTATACACAAGATTTTTATGGAGGCGCTGACGACGTGCTCGGCTTAAACTTAAAAGCACTCCATTTTGATCGTAGCTTTTTGACTGAAGCAACTAGGGAAGATTGGATAGAACAAGCAAAATATATCCAAACGCATTTATCAGATGAGGATATTGATGAGGCTGTAAGTCATTTCCCACCCAAAGCTTTCGAAATTAGAGGTAAAGAAATAATAGAAAGTTTAAAAATCCGAAGAGACCAATTGGTGGAATACGTCGAAGAATATTACCCCATTTTAGCGAAGTCAGTCGATGTTGTAGGAACGTATGAAGATGATTACGTTTTGATTGAAAGAAAAAAGAATGGA
>JBLING010000256.1:0-4275 GCA_047639155.1 bacterium | reverse complement strand
AAAACCAATGTTAGCTCGTTGTTGTCGTCTAATGCGAAATAGTATGTTATACCAACGCAGTCGGCTTGGTCAATAATCGCTTGAAGCGCGTCTTTTCCAAAGAAATCGCCTAATCGGGCACCTGGGTTTGCGTCTCTGTAGTCTTTAGTCATTGCAGCTGCAGCAGCTAAAGAAATTGAATGATCTTGATTTGGGTTAAAACTCATAGTCCAAAGTTCGATATAAGAAACCTACCAAAAAATATCTAAAAAGATACAAATTGTGTTATTTTTTAGCGGGATACGAATGTGTAATATCTATAATGGTACATGGGGCGAATGATTGAATTATAGAATTATTGAATGTCCGAGTGATAGAAGGGTTGAAAAAGTGGATGTCTGCAATCCTGACGAATGAAGTTTGCGTATCATTATCGATTCTCAAATATCAGTTCTCAATTGAAAGTACAAAGTAGCGCGTAACAAGACTGTCTTGAGTCAAAACGTCTTGAGTCAAAACAAAAAAAAAGCCCTGTAAATCAAAAGACTCACAGGGCTTTAAGTTAAACATTTGTACCCGGAGCCGGGGTCGAACCGGCACGACCGCAATGGTCACAGGATTTTAAGTCCTGCGTGTCTACCAATTCCACCACCCGGGCTTGGCAACACTTAGCCCTATCCTCATAGGGAAAGCAATGATAAATCACCGCTTCTGTTAACTAAAAAAGGGACTAGGTCCCTTCTTTTTTGAGCGAAAGACGAGATTCGAACTCGCGACCCCCACCTTGGCAAGGTGATGCTCTACCAGCTGAGCTACTTTCGCTTATTTTACAAAGAACAACCTCGTTTTTCGAGGTGGGCAAAGATATAAATTCTTGAAAATAAGAAGCAAAAATTTTTATTAATTTTTAAAGAACGATTCTATGCCAATAATGTCGATAAAATCTTACTATCAAAATGCAAGCAATGTCCTAATTTTGGAAAGGTTTCAAAAACTGGTTGACCAAAAATTTTAGAGAGACTTTGTGTTTTTGAGTTTAAGACATTAAGTGAGGTTCTGTTGCATTAACTATGGCAATTTACTAAATCTTTAGATTTGTCTTCCAATACTCCTGTTATGTTCAAGCGCCACCGATATCCAAAGACAATAATTCTTCAAGCTGTTTATTTCAAACTAAGATTTACCTTGAGTTATCGTGATGTCTCGGAAATATTACGAATCAGAGGAGTGAAAGTGGATCATTCTACTATTCAAAGATGGGTGTTTAAGTTCAGTCCATTGGTTGAGGCAAACATGCATAAACGCAAAAAGAAGGTTTGTGATAGTTGGAGAATGGATGAAACGTATATCAAGGCAGCAGGGAAGGACAGATATTTATATCGAGCAATAGATAAACATGGAAATACGATCGACTTCCTACTAACCAAGCGAAGAATGAAGGGTTCGGCCTAGAAGTTTTTGAACAAGGCAATTGGTAATAACGGTAAACCAAGGATCATCAATATTGACAAAAGTGGAGCCAACACATCAGGAATACGAGTGATAAACAAGAGAAGTTTATCGGTGAAGAAGATCAAGATTAGACGAGTCAAATACTTGAATAATATCGTTAAACAGGATCATCGAACTATCAAACGGCGGATATCCATAACAACAGGATTTAAAGAGTTTGAATCAGCACAGAGGACACTGCCAGGAATAGAGGTAATTAACATAATCAGAAAGGATCAAATCAAAGATTCAAAGTCAAACTGGTTTGCTACTTTTAAGTCTTTGGTCGCATAAATTGAATTGAGAATTCTCTAAATTTACAATCCAATCAAGTTAATGCAACAGAACCAAGATTTGTTGTGGTGCATTTATATATACTGAAACACGTTAAAAACCTTTGAGATCAGTTGATCTTCGTCCCCAGATTTGTCCCCACAAAAAAATAGCCCTCTGATTACCAGAGAGCTATACTATTTGTTTGTGGTGTGGGGCGGGTTTGAACCGCCGACACATGGATTTTCAGTCCATTGCTCTACCAACTGAGCTACCGCACCATTTTCAGTCCTTTTCCGTCAGCTGACGGATACCGCACCAATCACCTCATTTTCAAGAGGACTGCAAAAGTATTACATATTTCATTTTTTCAAACTTCTATCTTATAAATTTTTATTCCTTCAAATAGAACACATGGGTAAAACTTATAACCCCACAAATTCGTTGGTGTAATAGGCATTAACTATTTTCGCTCTATGCAAATAGCACAACAAATTGTATTTGTTATAGCACTCGCCGTCGCTATCTATTTTTTCTATAAAAACGTTTCTAAAATCAGAAGAAACATACTGCTAGGTCGAGATGAAGATCGAACTGACCAACCCAAAAAACGGTGGTCAATCATGTTAAAGGTTGCATTTGGACAATCCAAAATGACCACTAAACCAATTCCCGCCATACTTCACTTTTTTGTTTATGCTGGTTTTGTCCTCATAAATATCGAAGTCTTAGAAATAATGTTAGACGGCATTATTGGCACACACCGCATTTTTGCCTTCATGGGTGCGCTATACGACGTCGCCATAGGTTTCTTTGAAATACTCGCCGTATTGGTACTTGTAGGTTGTGCATTGTTTTTGACCCGAAGGTTTATAAGCAACATACCGCGTTTCCATAAGCCAGAAATGAAAGGCTGGCCGACCAAAGACGCTACAATTATTTTAATTACCGAAATCGTATTAATGGGCGCCATTCTTAAAATGAATGCGGCAGACCAGATATTACAAGCGAGAGGCGTTGAACATTATACGCAAGCGGGAAGTTTCCCTGTGAGCCCATTCCTTGTGCCACTATTTGAATCCTATTCGAGCGGAACGTTAATCGTTTTTGAACGCATTGCCTGGTGGTTCCATATTGCTGGAATCCTCGTTTTCCTAAACTTCTTACCCTACTCAAAACACTTTCATATCATCTTGGCATTCCCAAATACCTTCTATTCGAAGTTAAAACCAATGGGGCAAGTCGAGAACATTGATGCAATCACCAACGAAGTCAAAATGATGATGGGTGACCCAAGTGCTAATCCCAATGCACCACCACCAGAAAGTTTTGGCGCCAAAGACGTTACGGACCTTAGTTGGAAGAACTTAATGGACGCCTATACCTGCACGGAGTGTGGTCGATGTACCGAAGCTTGCCCAGCAAATGCAACAGGCAAACTGCTTTCTCCTCGTAAAATAATGATGGATACGCGTGACAGAGCCGAAGAGGTTGGGAAACGCATTGATTCAGGTATCCAAGAACCAGACGACAAAAACCTATTGAGTTACATCAGTGCGGAAGAACTCTGGGCTTGTACAAGTTGTAACGCTTGTGCCGAAGCTTGCCCCATAAACATTGACCCTTTAAACATCATTGGACAATTGAGGCAGTATTTGGTTATGGAAAAAGCGGAAGCCCCTAATGAACTGAACATGATGTTTACCAATATCGAAAACAACGGTGCTCCATGGCAATTTCCCGCCACGGATCGCGATAAATGGACGAACGAATTATGAGCAAGAATTTAAAAGAAGTGAAAGAAAATGGGACAATTCTGAGTCCTATCTTAGACGACAAGGTTAAGAACTACCTCATCGACATTGACGGGACAGTTACCGAAGATGTCCCCAACGAAGATCCAGAGCGAATGGCTGTTGTTGACCCTTTCCCAGATGCATTAAATGTCTGCAATCACTGGTACGAAGACGGCCATATCATAACATTTTTTACTTCTCGTACAGAAGAAACACGAGAAGTAACTGAAAAGTGGTTAAAGAAACACGGTTTTAAATACAATGCCTTACTAATGGGCAAACCAAGAGGAGGAAACTACCATTGGATAGACAATCACCCAGTAAGATCTACCAGATATAAAGGGAACTTTACAAAAGGTTTCAAGAAAGTGTCTGTTCTTATAAATGAGTTTGAAGACGAATAACGATGGCGGAGAAAATACACGTTCCAACGGTAGCAGAATTAAACAGTAAAGGCGTAACTCCCGATGTATTGTTTTGGGTCGGATGTGCAGGCAGCTTTGATGAGCGCGCACAAAAAATTACCAAAGCAATGGCTAAAATATTGGCCCACTTAGAAATCAATTTTGCGATTCTAGGCAAAGAGGAATCATGCACAGGAGACCCAGCTAAAAGATCTGGGAATGAGTTTCTGTTTCAGATGCAAGCCATGAACAACATCTCCATCATGAACGGTTATGGTATAACCAAAATATTAACGACTTGTCCGCATTGCTTCAATACCATCAAAAATGAA
>JBLING010000255.1:0-4276 GCA_047639155.1 bacterium | reverse complement strand
CTCCTTCCGTTGTAGTATACCAAGCGTTTAAAGCCAATGGCGATGTGTTCCACAAATGTTGGATCGTTATTTCTATCGGTGTTTCCTTTACAATTGGATCCGGGTCATCATCGCATCCAGACAAGATGCCAATAGATAAAAATAATAGAAGTAGTTTTTTCATAGTAATAATATTTATTCTAACAGTGAATCCCCTATGCGTTCAAACACGTGAATCTCAAAGTTATAGTCGTTCAAAGTTTTAAACGCTTTAACCGGATAAAAAGATTTAATCTCGACAAAATCCTGATGATTTTGTAACATTTCTAAAGGCACATTGCCTTCGTTGGGACTAAAATGTCCGTCCCAAATTACGATACTCCCTTTTGGTGCATAGCGAATATCGAAACTCCATATCTCTATAAAGTGGTCTGTATCTTTTGGATCGATGTCAGTTAAAATATTGAAATACGGATACAGGAAATACTTCATCCGATCGTCGTACTTCTGGACGTTGTACCAATCTGCCACTTCCACAAACAACTTTTGCTCGTCACTTATGTCAATTGGGTATTTATGACCATATATTTTTATGGGTTCATAAACGATGTACCCAAGCAACAGGGCTGTCATTACGTAGATTAACCACTTTCGACTTCCTACGAATATCTTGTGAAGCCACTGCAACACCATTTCCAACGTCACGGCCATAATAATTGCAGCCAATGGCTCGATGACTACCATTACGCGCGCATACCCACAACTGCCCATGGTGCCTTTGTACCAAATGATAGAGTGAACAACAAAGTACAGTGCAAAAATTCCAGCGCACAGGTAGAACAGCAGTTGATTGGTGTGTTCTTTGGGTCGACGGATATAACGCAATGAAACCAAGGCCAATCCTATAGCAAATAGCAGCATGCGGGCTTTGCCCAAAACGTACGGAAGCGCTTTGGCGTAGTGTAGCAATATGCCATTACCGCAAATATTTTCCTTTTTTATGCTGGATTCAATTTGATACTTGATATACGGATTGGTATCGTAAATCCAAAATGGATTTCCCTCAACCATCCATCCAACAAAATTCATGACAATCGAGCCGACGAGCAACAAACCGAATGCGCGGTATTCCTTAACAACAAACAACAAGTAAAACCCAATGACTGCAATGATAACGTATCCTTCAGACCGTGCGAAAGGTAGAAATCCTGCAACGATTGCTGCTGTGAAAGTCCTTTTTGTGGTAAACAAATACAAAACGACCATTAGCAAAAAGGCGTTCAATGGTTCGGTCAATCCTGTGATGGTGTTGTCGAACCAAATGGGGCTGCTCAAACATAGAATAAAGGCAATCCAGGCAAATTTGAAGTGCAGTTTTTGTGCGATAAAGTACGCAAGCCAAGCTGTGCCTATCAGCAATAAAATGTTGAAAGTTACAACGCCCATCATACCAAATTGTGCAAATGGAGAAGCAAGAATATTATACAGTGGTTTCCCCCACTGATCGAGTAATAACTCTTTTGGGTGGACCCACGAAAACCGAGAAATGAGGTAATGGTTGTAGCTATCCATTCCACCTTCTACCCCCGGCGAAAGTGTCGCTACATAATAAAAGCCCAAAAATGTTATGGCTGAAATAATCGCCAGCGCAATAACCTCTAATTTGGGAGTTTTGATTCTCATAAAAGGTTCGAAACCTCCTTATTTTTTAGGGATGTCCTTAATTATGTCAACTAAAAAGTTCCAGAATTTTTCAACCGACTTAATGTTAACGCGTTCATCAGGACTATGAGGACCTTTGATTGTTGGTCCGAATGAGATCATGTCTAAACCAGGATATCTCTCACCCAGTAAGCCACATTCTAATCCAGCATGTATTGCAGCCACGGTTGGTGCTTCACCAAACAATTTCGTGTATTTAGCAACCATAATATCCAGGATTTCAGAATTTGGGTTTGGCGCCCAACCTGGGTAGCTTCCACCTTGGTCTACAGTACAATTCGCCAATCTGAAAGGTGCTCCTACAGTATGCGCAACATCCATTTTCCCTGATTCAGTAGAACTTCGTTGAAGACTCTGGGTTACAAAATTTCCGTTTTTCACAACAACACGTGCTAAAGAACTTGATGTTTCTACCAAACCTTCAATTGCACGGCTCATACAAAATACACCGTTGTGACAGGCGTAAATTACATCTGTTATTTGAGCTGAATCGGCAACAGAAACCGCGTTTGATGGCAGGTTCACCTTTTCAAACTCGATATTTAAATTAGGCTCTTCGTGCTGATAGTCATTTTTGATATCCGCTATACGCGTTTTAGCGTTGTCTAAGTACGCTCCGCTCTCGACAACAATGGTGGCGAAACTCTCGCGTGGGATGGCGTTACGCAAGCTCCCACCGTCGATATCGACGATTTGTAGCTTGTGGTAGGAACAATTATGCATCAATCGATTCATGATCTTGTTTGCGTTTCCGCGTTCAAGATTGATTTCAACACCACTGTGCCCACCTTTTAAACCATTCACTGTAATTTTATAGGCTACTCCGCCTGACACTGCAACTTCAGTATATTGTTTCTTTGTATTGGTATCAATTCCACCAGCGCAACCGATTGAGAATTCATCGTCATCCTCTGTATCTAAGTTCAATAGGATTTGACCGTCTAGTTTGCCTTGCTCCAAATGAATGGCGCCAGTCATACCAGTTTCTTCATCAATTGTAAACAAAGCTTCCAATGCAGGATGTGGTATTTCGGTTGACGTAAACAAGGTCATGATTGCCGCTACACCCATACCATTGTCGGCGCCAAGTGTAGTGCCTTTCGCCTTAACCCAATCTCCATCGATATACGATTGGATACCTTGAGTCGCAAAATCAAAAACAGTATCTGAGTTTTTTTGGTGCACCATATCAAGGTGACTTTGAAGTATCACCGTTTTACGGTCTTCCATTCCTGGCGTTGCCGGTTTTTTTATAATAACGTTTCCAACAGGATCAACATAGGTTGGTAGACCTAAGTCTTCGCCGAATTTTTTCGCAAAAGCGATTACTTCTTCTTCTTTTTTTGATGCTCTAGGAACAGCGTTTAAATCTTCGAAATGATTCCATACTGCTTTAGGTTCAAGGTCTCTTACACTCATAGTATTCTAATTGCTGCGAAGTTAAAATTTATTCGTTCTTCAGCATGTAAAATACCGATGACTTTGTTGCAAGTCTAGATATACCCGCACACCCCAATATGATTTTGCCGTGACATGTTTGGTTAAAAAACTATATTTGTCCATAACCATTCAAAAACGCACTATTGACCAAGCTGATTTTTCGACAACTTGCCTTTCTAATTTTGTTCAGTCCATTTGCTGGGCTGTGCCAAGATGAATTTGTTCCTCCCGCCTATGATGAATTGCTGAGGGAAACATACAAAACCACCCTAAAGTTCAATTTAAAAGAAACCGCAAGATCTACCGATGGTGTGTATAAAAAAGAACTCAAACGTTTCTATAAAGCCAAATACCAAAGCTCAGTCTATTTGGCTGATTATTATCACTTTTACTTCAATGAGGAGTGGGATAATTATATAGCCAATATTAGTTACAAGATTGCCGAGGCCAACATGGCGTATGATTTCGGTCGTATTCAGACGGTGATTAGTAGCTATTTCCAGCCGAACGCTTATAGTATCGGTGAAGGTACGATTGTAATTAACCCAGGTATAATTCCATACATACAAAACGAAGATCAGTTGGCGTTTATACTTTGTCATGAATACGCCCATTATATTCTCAATCATGCTGAACGGCAGTATATCGGCATACTAAAAGAGCTTGAAACGGGTGAGTTCGAATCTCAACTGTCCGACATCTCTGATTCTGAATTTTACCAAGCAACACAACTGAAAAAGTTGTTGCGATCAAAGCTATACGAAACCAGACATAACCATCGAAACTTAGAAATTGAAGCGGACTCATTGGGGTTGTTTTTTTTTCAAAAACGCTGGGTTCGACGTAAAAGAAGCACTTACGACACTTCAAGTACTGGACGGAATTACTGGGAAAATAGCATACGACCTAGATATCCCTAAAATCACCCATGTAGCGCATGTTGAATATAAAAAAAACGATTTGCTCAAAAATGCAGATAAAGGAAATGACAGTTGGTTGGATTTGGATTCCATGAAATCTCACCCCGACTGCTCTCGTCGTTTTGACCTTATGGCACAGAATCTGGGTTTGGCTGATGATTTTTCAACTTTTTCGACAGATTTTAATGCTTCAAATTCCTTTGTTGAATTCAAAC
>JBLING010000254.1:0-4307 GCA_047639155.1 bacterium | reverse complement strand
CACACATTGCCATTGGTTGTGCTAAACTTATGGGTATTAAATTTCCTGAAAACTTTAATTTCCCCTATCTCGCTTCCTCGTTTAGAAGTTTCTGGAAGAGATGGCACATATCACTATCAAGCTGGATAAGAGATTACTTGTATCTACCAATTCTTGGAGTCAAGGTTATCGATCGCAACTCTAAGTCCCAAGGAGGAATAGAGACAATTCAGTCTCAAAGCGTCAGAAATCCAACTTTTGCACTTTTTGCAACATGGGCTTTAATGGGATTGTGGCACGGAGCCAATTGGACATTTATGCTATGGGGAGTTTACCACGCTGTTTTTATTTACCTAGAAAGGTTGGTTCAAAAACTGAAGTTTATTGAAAGATTGCGGACCAATTTAATTGGCTGGTTAATCGTTTTACCTATCGCTATGCTGTCATGGATCCCATTTAGAGCGGCTTCACTGGCAGAGACTTTTACAATGTATAGTAAGTTGTTTCAGCCATCTCAATATTTGCACTATTCTCTTCGCGAGAACAACTATCTTATTGTAGTCATATTACTATTAGGAGTAATCATTTCTAGTGGTCTGACTAAGATTAAACTGGATCTTACGAAACCTTGGATGATTGGTACTAAAATCGCGTTCGATTCGATTAAATATTCAATTATGTTGTTTTTAGTTTTCGTCTTTTTAAGACCAATAAGTCAGTTCATATATTTCCAGTTTTAAATTGACAAAACCCAAAACACTCTTCATAGGTTCATTCCCTAAAGAAACAAAAGGAGGAAGTTCTACGGCTTGTTTGCTCTTATTACAGTCTGAAGCATTTTCGGTTAAAAATGTTATATTACTGGATTCCACTTTAGATAATATTTCTAATAACGTACTCGCCTCAAGAATATGGAGAGCGGTCAAGCGATTTGGTAAATTAACACACATCATTTTTACGAACAAACCTAAATCGGTCCTAATTACTTGTGGTCATGGGTGGAGTTTCTTTGAAAAAGGCATGATGCTGCTCTATCTAAAAGCTTTTGGCGTTTCCTCCGTCATTACACCAAATTCAGGCTTAATCTTAGGCAGTTTTAAGTCAAACATTTTTAGAAAATATTTTCGCTTTGTTTCGAAACATGCGAAGTACGTCGTTTGTCAAGGTGACTTTTGGAAAGAAACTTTTACTAAATATTCAGCCAATCCTCAGAAACTCGTTGTAATCAAAAACTGGCTGTCACCCGAGTCCATATCTAAGCCTCTCCTCCCCTTTTCTATCAAGGAAAGAAACAAAATCAACCTGGTTTACTTGGGATGGATTGAAGCGTATAAAGGCCTTGATGATTTACTACAGGCTGTTGCACTTAGTAAAAAGAAAAATAATAATGTTCATTTAGACATTTGGGGTGAAGGAAGTTATAAATCCCATATAATTGAAGAAATTGAGAAATTAGACCTAACTTTTAATGTTAAATTAAAAGGATGGGCATCAGAGTTAGATAAATCCGAAATATATAAAACCCAGTCAATCGCTGTTTTATCTTCACATTATGAGGGTATGCCGAATGTAGTACTAGAGGCAATGGCAAATGGTTTGCCAGTCATCGCCTCAAATATTTCCACGCTTCCAGAAGTCATTACACACAGCAAAAATGGTCTGCTATTTGACGTTGGCAACATAGAAGCCTTAGCGCATTGCATAGAGTCGTGTGGGTATAGTATATTAATAAACCAACAAATTAGTCAAAAAACGCAGGCTTCTTTGGGTAATTACGACCTAGAACATGCTTCGAACACTTTGGCTGGACTAGTGTACGACGAAAAAAAGAAAGTTCTAATGTTGACAGATTGGTTTGCACCAGGTTATCGCGCAGGTGGTCCTATTAAATCCTGTGACAACCTAGTTAAGTCGCTTAGTAAGGACATTGATATAAAAGTACTGACCTCTATCTACGACCTAGGTCAGGTAAAGCTTCCAGTACCCAAAAATATATGGGTACCCTATCAAAAGGCTTCCGTATATTATGCTGGAAGTTTTCTTGAATATACGCGCAAATTGATAGGTGTATTTCTCTTTTGGAGACCACACAAAATTCATATCAATGGCGTTTTTTCGATTAAATCCTCAATAATTCCACTTCTCCTAACTAAACTCACTGGCCAACGAAAAAAGGTTATCCTAAGCTTAAGGGGAATGCTCATGCCATCGGCCTTACATATCAAATCTAAAAAAAAGAGAATCTATTTAAGAATTGCTAAATCATTGGGTTTGTTTAAGAATATTACGGTCCACACCACAAATAAGGACGAACTCAAATTAAGTAAATCATCATTAGCCGACTTTAATAACATAACCATACCCAATTTACCGGATTTTTCAAGACAGTCAACATCAATCAAGTCCAAGGAAGCAGGGGTATTGTATATCGTCATTGTGGGGCGGGTTCACAAAATAAAGAATATACACTTACTGCCTAAATTTTTAGAACAAGTTTCGGGGCAAACACATACCACATTAATTGGTCATCTAGAGAATCGTGAATATTTGCACACAATTGAATTGGCTTTTGATGGATTACAGCATCATGAATTTAGATATCTTGGTGAGGTCAATGGTCTACAGGTGAAAGATATTATTAAACAAAATCATCTTTTGTTTTTACCTTCTCAAAGTGAGAACTATGGACATGCAATTGTTGAATCATTAAGTCAAAATAGACCCGTTATTATCAGTACAAACACTCCTTGGCAAAATCTGATGCAATATACAGCAGGATTTAGCCTCAAATTAACCGAAGAAGATACATTTATAAAAGCATTACAGTACATGGTCGATCTCAACCAACTTGATTACAACAAATACGTAACTGGAACCAAAAAATATTGTGCCGAAGTAGTCTTTAAAGACCAAACGAAAGCCGATTACCTCTCCCTCTATAAAAGTTAATATTAACCAGCTTTCAATAAGTACTTAAAATACATATGTCAACTTACACCTTAGGAATAAACGCATACCATGGAGATTCATCCGCCTGTATTTATAAAGGCACAGAACTCATCGCCGCAACAGAGGAAGAACGCATTGTTCGCATAAAACACTGGGCGGGTTTACCAACAAAAGCGATTGAGTTTTGCTTGAAAGAAGCCAACATCACCCTTAAAGAAGTTGACGTGATTACAGTCTCAAGGGATCCTAAAGCGAAAATTGGTGAGAAAATAATTCAAACTCTAAAGAAGGGCATCTCCTTAAAAGCAGTAAAGGATAGAGGTGCGAATTCACTTAAGATAACCAAAATTAAATCTGATATTGCTGAATCGTTGGGATTTAAAACCTCTGAAATTAAGGCTAAGTTATATTATGCTGAGCATCACAGAAGTCACATGGCTTCTTCCTTTTTTGTTTCTCCGTTCGAAGAATCTGCGATATTGTCAATAGATGGTATGGGAGATTTTAGTTCTACAATGCGTGGAACCGGGAAGGGAAATAAGATGAAGGTCATCGACAGCGTCTCTTACCCTCATTCTATTGGTATTTTTTATACCGCCATGACTCAATACCTCGGCTTTCCTCATTATGGGGATGAATACAAAGTAATGGGCCTATCGCCTTATGGGAAAGCGACAATGGTTGATCAGCTAGATGATGTCTTGATATTACTTGACAACGGTCTCTTTGAATTAAACGGAAAATATTTCAAACACTTTACGGAAGGTGTGGCCATGGATTGGGAAGGTGGATCACCATCTATAGATTCAATATATTCAGAAGCACTTGTAGAGAAATTTGGTCCTGTGCGTCAAAAAGGTGAAGAATTGACTCAATACCACATGGACTTAGCCGCTTCGGTCCAGGAATATACGGAAAAGGTGATTTTCCATATGGCGGAAGCATTATACAAAAAGACAGGATTAAAAAATCTGTGTATCACTGGTGGAGTTGCACAAAATTCTGTTGCTAATGGTAAAATATTGGCAAACACTTCTTTCGAAAAATTATACGTACCACCAGCAGGGCACGACGCTGGGACTTCAGTTGGTTCCGCATTATACTATATTCACCAAGAGCAAAACAAACCTCGACCTGCGTTCAAACATCAAGCCTATACTGGAGCCCAATTTACCAACGAAGAGATCAAAACCTTTTTAGAAGGTAAAACGGGAAACATCACCTACCACGAAAAGGAAGATGCGCTGATTGAAGCGGTTGCAGAATTACTGCACCAAGGTAAAGTAATTGGTTGGTTTCAAGGTCGTGCCGAATTTGGCCCAAGAGCCTTAGGGAATCGTAGTATCATTGTCGATCCAAGCCGCTCAGATGCAAAAGAA
>JBLING010000253.1:0-4309 GCA_047639155.1 bacterium | reverse complement strand
ATGGTATTTAACTAGGACATAAGTTCTCAACCGACTGTCAGCGTAAAATGGTAAGCTAAACCGATAAGCGATGTCATTTTCATAGGTATAAATACGTGCAGCAAAATCATCAATTCGTGCGCTGATAAAACGCACACTTGTGCTAAAAGGGCTGCCCAACCCTTTGTATCTTATATCCTGATATATCAATGTGCCTGAAAACGACTGATATAATGTCTTGTACTGCGTTATTGCCAGTCGAGTTTGAAGACGTAATTGTTTGGTTACTTTATAAACAAGATGACATCGACTTTTTAATGTTTTGGTATTCATAAGCAGTTTTATCGGTTGATTAAACTCCGAATGCAATTGGCGCATTTCATTTTTTATTTGAATATGCCACGAAAGGGATTTCGATATTTTACGATTGAGTCGAATTAAATAATCAACGCCATGGCTAGCGGTATTTGTTTGACTGTGTAGCCACGGAAACCAATAACGGTCAGTATAAATGGCAAGGTGTGTTTTGTAGTTGAGTTTGTAATCCATCCCCAGATACATGCCTGTTTCATTATTCCCAGTGCTTGATTCAGTAAATGGTTTGCTTCCTTCTGTTATAAAGTCCTTCGGTATTTTTCTAAAAAGGCCGGTGAAACTTAAATCACGACCCAAACTATTCACGACACCAAATACCGTAGCAACAACTTTGTTTGACCCGAAGGTGGTCTCACCAAACAGATAACCATTGGTTAGGGCCAGACGATAGGCAATACCTTGTTTAATAAACGCACTCTGCGTTGGCTTAAACCGCTGATATGTGGATGTCGACTTTAGAAATTCGCCGTCAAAACTCTGTGCAATTGCAGTGTATTCTAATTTTACTCTACCAAATTCGTGCGCATAATTTAAACCAACCTGTTTCATGATAACTTGGCGTTTGTTCTTGGATTCGGATGCGGTACGATGAAACCCAGTTTTTTGAATACTCGATATTTGTTTGATCCCGTTGACATTTGTAATCCGAGCATCAACAGCATTGCGGTGCAACCAAAAGCTAAGTTGTTGCTTCTGATGTCCAACTGAAGCTGCTATGCCTCGTAAAAAGTCGAATTCCGTAATCGAGCGATATGGTTTAATCCCTAAACTGGTCTTAGTTGTCTGAACGACATTGGCCGATTTCCCTACGCGCATGCCGCTACCAACGGTTAACCCTTGTCCGAAGTCACAGGTGTAATCTCCCAAAACCAATTGACTAAAAGGGCCGATACCATGCCCCTTAACATAACCACTGTTAAAATCAAATGGAATGAAATTGCGGTTCGGGAAGTACGCTTCACCTGCATCTTTTTCTCCGGTAAAACTTGCAGAAATTTGTTGTGTGATTTCACCGCGATATCGCACAATTGTGTTTAGCGCATTGCCATGATAAACTTTTGGTTTTTCAAATCCTTTTTTGGGGGGGGATTGTCTCAGCATTGTGAATACTAAAGTGTGTTTATACTCAGCGATAGAAATATTGTGTTCGCTGCTACTTATTACGACATAGGGCAGGAGTTTCTTTATAGTTTGTGAAGATAAATTGCATTGCTGTAGTTCCAATGTATGTATAAACGGACCATGCATATCACGGTGATTTACGATATGCGTTGCCATTTGTTCATCAATAAAGGGAAGGTCTAATAAAGTAGTAATGCCACATTTGTTGAGATCAATTGGGTGTTGCCTGTACTGTTCTAAGGCCTCAGCCCATGCCAGATTCTCGTCGCTAGAAACAGATTCTAGTTGTTCCCATTCTTGAGCAAAGCCGGTGAAACCGAAGAGACAAAGTAAAATGGCAACAATTACTTTAACCATTGTCCAGATATTGTTGGAGTGAAACCCAGGGTAGGGTGGTGACTAAAGGAGGAAGAGAATACTGCGTTTTGTTTGCGAATTGAAAATCCGAAGGACAAAGTGCTGGGAGAAGTGCTAATGCCAACCAATAACGCAAATTGCTTTTTTAAGGAATAGCGTATTCCTGAGTGGTAACTTGTTTGATGCTTTGGTATTACACGCACTTCGTTCACCCATTGTACGAACGGGTTAATCTGTAGGGATAACCCACTGTGGTATGATGAAAGCATTAATTCGTTCGTCCTAACTATGGTCGGGTTTTGGACTAAAAAATACACCGCAGTTTGTGGATTAACACCGTATTTGAGACTTATATAAAAGCCCAGTTTGCTGCGAGATTGTTGGCCAAGCACAGCGCTTGTAATTCCGTTAATACCCACCCCTAGAATTAGTAGTTCCTTCAACTCTTTCGAGGTCGACAAGCCGTATTCAGTGAAATGTGAAACGGAGTATCCGAGATAACTTATGTAACCTCCGTAAGCGCTGTGATTGCTGTTTAATACCAAAGAAACATTGGCTGATTTGAGCCGATTTATACCATAAGGATGCGCAATTGAAAGCCCAAATTGGAGAAACGAGTCGGAATGCATATCCGTTGGGTTATTGGAGGATGACCAGACGTTCTGAACCCCTAAGCGGGTCGACCCAAGTCCCATTGATTCAGCGCCTTGCGTTGATAACGGTTGCGCTGAAGCACTCGTGTAAAAGCTTAAAAATGCCACAGTAATTCCTGCCTTTACGCAAGTTGATTTGGTTGATTTCATGGTAATCCAAAGTTAAATCGGAATTACAATTGATCTCTAAGGCTTTCTAATTGAGTTTTGATTTCTTGGAGAGATTCCTTTACCTGAATACGGTTTAGAACTTGCTTCTTTCTCGATAAAATTTCCTTACGCGCTCCTTCAAGGGTGTGGCCTTTTTCCTTAACCAAATGGAACACCAATCTGATGTATTCGACATCTTGTTTGGAATAAAAGCGTGTTCCTTTTGCGTTGCGCTTCGGATTAATCTTATCAAATTCCTTTTCCCAATATCTCAACAAAGATTTTGCAACACCAAAGTGTTCTGATAGCTCAGCAATGGAATAATAAATTTTGTCTCGAAGTGGTGGGGTGGACATTAGTCGAACGACTGATTTGGATGACTTGATAATTCAATCATCTCCTCGTATTGCTCGTCTGTTAAATCGTTGTAGTAGTAATTTGCCGGGTTTTGTTTCGCCCCATTTAAAGTAACCTCATAATGTAGGTGTGGAGCTGTGGATTTGCCGGTACTCCCGACCAAACCAATCACTTGGCCACGTGTAACTTTTTGTCCTTTTTTAACTTTAAAAGCACTTAAGTGTGCATAGCGCGTTTTGTAACCAAACCCGTGATCAACCACGATGTTTCGACCGTATCCCCATCGTTTGACTTGAATAGATTCAATTACGCCGTCACCAGTTACATGTACATCAGTCCCGGTTGGAGAAGTGAAGTCCATGCCTGCATGAAATTTTCGTGTTTTGTAAAAAGGATCTATGCGATAGCCATAACCAGAGGCCATGCGTTTAAGTTCTTTGTTTGCAATTGGCATAATAGCAGGTACAGATGCCAGTTGCTTTGTTTTTTTCTTAGC
Organism: bacterium; assembly: GCA_047639155.1. Classification (GTDB taxonomy): domain Bacteria; phylum Bacteroidota; class Bacteroidia; order NS11-12g; family UBA9320; genus UBA987. The sequence continues at coordinate 820 of JBLING010000253.1, read as the reverse complement.
CAGCTTCATCAATTGGCTGTAAGATGATTCTTGTACACGAACCTTTGCCGAAAGTTGATCTAGTTTTTTGTTTAAGACATTTAATGATTTGCCAAAAGTCAAATCATCCAATGAACTATAGTTACGTTTACCGCCAATACCTGCATTTTTTAATGCGTCTGGCATTGGGGCATCAAATATCTCTCTATAAATCTCACCGTCTTTCTGTTCCAATGCACTTACGGCCTCAGATAAATCTCCAAACCGATGCTCGAGCTCATCAATTTTTAGTTTCTGATCAACAACCTCTTGGCGTAATTTGCGTTCGTTTGGCCCGTCAAAATAGGATGAACCGCTCGATACTACGACAGTCGTTAAAATAGCAACCGTAGACAAAAAGCCAAATAATTTCAAGCCGTGAATCCACAACGGAGTCTTAACAGTCTCGTAATTAAGGGTTTCGGGGTTGTATTTATATCGATTTTTTGCCATAAATTATGATTAGGGTTTGTATTTTTGTCCCCTAATTTCGCTTCGCGAATATACTATAAAAAAACAGTAGAATTTTAAGGAATTCATCCACGTAATAATTATTCGATAAATGACATCTAAGGAGGTACGTAATGCATTTTTAAACTTCTTCAAAAGCAAGGGGCATAAGGTTGTGCCTTCTGCTCCAATCGTTGTAAAAAACGATCCAACGTTGATGTTTACAAATGCTGGAATGAATCAGTTTAAGGATTACTTTTTAGGCAATAAACCGGCAACAGATGTGCGCGTTGTAGATACCCAAAAATGTTTAAGAGTTTCGGGAAAACACAATGATTTAGAGGAGGTTGGA